>CAYQDT010000074.1:0-9431 GCA_964416225.1 uncultured bacterium | reverse complement strand
GGCCGGCGTGAAGTGGAGCGCGAACACGCCGCCCAGATAGAAGTGGTTCTTGATGATGCCCCAACTGGTGAAGGCGTCGGTCTTGATAAGACCGGCCTGCCCGCCGCTCTGAAGGTCCCAGATGCGGACCTCACCCATCAGGTTCCCCGCAGCCACGTAGCGGCTGTCCGGGCTGAAGGCGACGGACTGCACGGAGGGCACGTGCGGGAAGGAGCGGACCAGCTTTCCAGTGGCCGCCTCGAACACCTTGACCGACGGCTCGCGCTCCGGGGCGGGCGCATAGCGGGCCCCGCCGCTTAGATACTGGCCGGTCACGGACCCGACGTATTTCCCGTCCGGCGACCGGGCCAGCTGCCAGGACCAGAACTGATGCGCCTTCACCGTCTGGAGGATCTTGCCCGCTGCGAGGTCATACCAGGTGAGCGCTCCGTCGAAGCCCCCGGAGACCAGCGTGTTGGACGGCTCGAAGAGTGCTACCCCGGAAGCATACGATTCGTGAGGATAGAGGAGCTTTCGCTCCCCGCTGGCGGCGTTCACCGCGTAGACGCCGTCTTGACACGCGGCGTAGAGGACGCTCCCGTCGGCGCGGACGTCCAGGCAGAGCGCGCCGGTGGCCAGGTCCAGGCGCTTGACCCGCTTCGAATTCAGCTTCAGGGTGGGAGTGGTTGCTTCCGCCATCACGCACCCACCTTCTTGCTGGGGGCCGCCAGCAGCACCTCGCGGACCGGCTCCGGATTGCCCTCGATCCGGTGGAACGTCGGGAGCCCGGGCAGATCATATTTTTCGTTCGGATCCAACCCCAGTGCGGTGAAGATGGTCGCGAAGAGCTGGCGCTGGCTCACGGGGTTCTCCTTCACCTCCACCCCATTCTCATCCGTCGCCCCGTGGACCACCCCGGGCCGGATCCCGCAGCCCGCCATGGCGAGGCTCCAGGCGTCCGGATAATGGTCCCGGCCGCGGGCGTTGTTCAGGAACGGCGTCCGTCCGAATTCGCCCATGATGAGCACGAGCGTCTTCTCCAGGAGGCCCCGCTGCTCCAGATCGGTGATGAGCTGGTAAACCACGTTGTCCATCTCCGGCACGAGCATCTGGTGGATTTCGTGGTTGAAGACGTGGCCGTCCCAGGGCATGCCGTTCGCCACCATCACGAAGGGCGCTCCGTTCTCCACCAGGTGGCGCGCCAGCAGCGCGTGCGTGGCGAATTCGCCGTGCCCGTAGCGGTCGCGATCCTTCTGGGGCAGCTTCTCGACGTCGTACAGCTCGGCGCAGCTCATCAGGCCCTTCACCCGCTCGTATGCCGCGTTATACGAGCCGGCAGCGGTGCTGCGCCGTTCCGTCTCGTACTTCCGGCTGAGGAGCTTTCGCAGCGCCTCGCGGCCGTCATTGTCCACTTCCGACAGATCGGCCGGGCGGATCACGTCCTCGATCTTGTACTGTCCGCCCGCGCGGACCGGACCGAACTGCGCGCCCAGCCAGCCGGACCAATCTCCCGCCTTGAACGACTCGAACTCGTTGCCCCGGGGGTTCGGGTCGAGGAGCGAGAAGGCCGGGATCGGGCTATCCGCCTGCGCGAGGGCCTGTCCGAGCACGCTGCCCAGCGTCGGACGGGTGAACGGCGGCCGCGGAAGCTCACCCCGGTTCATCAGGTCGATCGCCTGGAAGTGCTCCTTCTGGGAGGTCTTCATCGAGCGGATGATCGCCAGCTTGTCCGTGATCCGGGCGCACTGCGGCATCAGCTCGCTGACGTGGACCCCGGGCGTCTTGGTCGGGATACTGCGGAACGGACCGCTCGTCGGCCTTCCCGGCTTGGGATCCCAGGTCTCGAACTGGCTGGGCGCGCCGCAAAGCCAGAGCAGGATGCAGTGCTTCTGCTCCCGCTTGGCCTGCGCGGCAAACGCCGGAATGGTAAACAGCCCGCTGAAGCTGAACACGCTCAGCGCGCTGGCCAGCGAGCCTTCCAGGAACAGGCGGCGGTGGGTCTTATGATCCGCTCCGCCGCACGTTTTGCCGGTCTCAGGTGGTTTCGGCATGACTTCTTCTCAAAGATCGGTACTGGTGAACCGTGATCCTGCACCCGGTCCGAGTCCGCCTCGCGGCGCCGGCCGGGTGCCGCGACCCCGGGAAGAGACCACCGGGCGCGCCTGGCTCCGGCTCGGGACGCCGCGGCGTCCCCTCAATGGTTGAACCGGAACTCCGCGCCGGAGAGGAGTGCCCACCAGAGCTGCTTCGTGGCCTGCGGCGTGCGATCCGCCCGCGCCGTCAGATACGCCGTGCCGGCCCGAAGCTCCGCCGCGTCGGGTGCGCGGGCGAAGGCGACCCGGAAGGCTTCCCGAACGCGGGCCGCCGGATCCGAGAGGGTGAGCAGCCGCTCGGCCGTGGTTCCGGGCGTCGGCTCGGCCAGCTTCTGGATGATGGGGTTGTTCGTCAGGAACATCGCCTGGCGCAGCGTCGAGACACTCTCATCCACGAACACGTCCGGAAAGACCTCCGTCAGGGCCTTCTGAAGCTCCCCGTTTTCGGTGTCGGTTTTACCGGTCGTGGCAATCATCAGGGAGCGGTACAACTGCTCCGCCGTGAGCGGCTTCTCCAGCCCGTACGCGAACAGCTCCGGTCGGACGACCCCGGTGCGCCGGGCTTCCAGCTGGTACGGCCGGGAGAGCACGATCGCCCGCACCAGGCGCTTCACGTTGTAGCCGCTGCGCTCGAAGTCCTTCGCCAGCCAGTCCAGCAGCTCCGGGTGCGACGGCGGGCGCGTGGAGTCCATGCGGTCGACGGGGTGGACGATGCCCCGGCCCATTAGCAGCTCCCAGAAGCGGTTCACCGCGGCCCGGGCTACCAGCGGATTGCTCTTCAGCACCTTCTCCACGAACTGCTCGCGGCGCGAGAAAAGCGGAACCGGCGGCTCGTTGACCGGAACCGCCGGAGCAGCACGGTAGAGGGTGGGGAGATCCTTCTCCATCATGTTCGGCGCGGGACGCATCTCCGGCACCCGGGCATCGAAGAAGGTCAGCTCCGCCGGGAAGCTCTCGCCCTGCAAGGTTGCGAAATTGGAGAAGCCGCCGATCGCCGACTCCGCCACCCGCGGACCTTCCTTGGTGTCCTGGTTCTTACTCCGGTTGAAGAAGGCGACCAGGCCCCAGTAGTCCTTCTGCTTGATCTCCGGAACCAGGAAGTGGTTGTGGCACTGGGCGCACTGCACCTGGACCCCGAGCATGGAGGCCGAGACGGTCTCCGCTATCTCCTGGTACCGGTTGTTCCGGGCATAGAGAAACCAGATCGCGCCCCGGTCCTTCGGGTCGCTCGGCCGCGCCAGGGCAAGGTCCGCCAGCGTCCTGTTCCACGGCCGGTTTTCGGCAAATCCCCGCTCCAGGTAGGCCAGCCACTCGGCGCGCAGATTCTGCGCCTCGGCCGCATTGCCGCGCCGTCGGCGACCGCCGGCAGGTCCTTTGCCGCGCCCCATGAAGACCACGTCGAAAACGTCCCGCATCCGCTCCGCGTAATCCGGGCTCGCCAGCAGCCGGTCGACCAGCGCCGCGCGAGCCGTCATCGCCGGCTCCGGAGCGGGCGCCGCGGCTTTCGCGCGGGGTTTGAGGCCGACGGTGCGGGAGGTGGGCCGCTTCGGCGCGGCGGCGCGCTCCGCCCGGCAGGCCGCGACAAACGCGTCGACTTCTTCCGGAGTGGGGATCCGGCCGGCAAGATCCAGGTAGATCCGGCGCGCGAACGTCGCGTCATCGCAGAAAGGGGCCGGTGTGACCTTCTCCGCCGCCCAGTGCCGGGCCACCACCTGGTTGATCACCGCGGTGGGATCCGCGGAGATGGGGATGGCCGGACCGGCGGCGGTGGCTCGCGGGGACGCGGGCGCTGCCCAGCGGTCGGCGGCCGGAGCGGCCGGTTTGCCGGCCGATTGGACGTTTGCTCCCGCCGCGGACGGCTTTGCCGGGACGGCCCTCGGCTGGGCGGCATCCACCGAGCAAAACGGTGCCGAGGTGAGTAGCAAAAGCCCCCCCGCGGCAAGCACGGGACGACAGAATCCAGGTGTCTTCACTCGGTTCATCAATCGACAGCTACGAAAGGAGGAGGCGAGGCATGCGGGCCGCGTGCTTTCCGACACCGTTCGACGCTGCCGGTTGCGAAGCCTTTTTGGGGCGAGATCGCTGCGGCGAGCGCCGGCTGCTGCGAGATCCCAACACCCGAGTGTATGATTGCCCGCAACCGGGACGGGGGAGCCGGCTCCAAGAGAGCGGCGGGCCGCGGCGACGCGCCCGGGATTTGCATCTCTACGTGAAGCCTACGCTCTCCATCGCTGCTCTGCTGCTGCTCAGCGCCCCTGGATGGGGCGCGGCGGCGCCGCGCCTGGTCGCACGCCGGCCCGGCGCGACCGCGGCAGCCACTTCCGCCGCAGCCCGGTGCCTCACCGTCTGGCCGGAAGTGGTGACGCTGGACGGCGCCGATTCCGCGCAGCACCTGCTGGTCACCGGTCAGGCCGGCAGCGCCGCGCCGCAGGACCTCACCCCATCCGCCCTCTTTCACACCAGTGATCCGCGGGTCGTGCGGATCAGCGCGGGCATTGCGAAGCCGGTGGCCGACGGCAGCGCGTGGATCGACGTGAGGGCCGGCGGCCGTTCGGCGCGAGTCCGCGTCCGGGTTCGCAACACGCGGGCCGATCGCCCGGTCAGCTTCGTCCGGGACGTGATGCCGACCCTCAGTAAGGCGGGCTGCTACAGCTCCACCTGCCACGCCAAGCAGGGAGGGAAAAACGGGTTTCAGCTCTCCGTGCTCGCCTACGACGCGGCTGCGGACTACTATGCTATTGCCCGGCAGGCGCAGTCGCGGCGGGTCAACCGGCAGGAGCCCGGCGCAAGCCTCCTCCTGACCAAAGCGACGCTCTCCGTTCCGCATGGCGGCGGCCAGCGGTTCACGGTGGGCTCCCCGCCATATCGCCTCCTCGCACGCTGGATCGCGGAAGGCGCACGCTGGGACGGCGATACGGCGCCGGCGCTCATCCAGGTGGAGGCGATGCCCGCGGAGCGGGTGATGCGCCCCACCACTCGCCAGCAGCTCCTCCTGACGGCCGTCTATGCGGACGGCTCGCGGCGGGACGTGACCGGCCTCGCCCAGTACCGCTCCGACGAAACCTCCATCGCGGATGTGGATGAAGGCGGACGCATCCGGACCACGGACCTGGCCGGGGAAGCGGCCATTATGGGCCGCTTCATGAGCGAGGTGGCGGTGGCGCGCGTCACGCTGCCCCAGCGGGAAGCCGTCTCGCCGGCCAGCTATGCGCCCCTGCCGCGCTTCAATTACCTGGACGAGCTGGTCTACCGGAAGCTCGCCAAGCTGAACGTGCTCCCCTCTCCGCTCTGCGACGACGCGACGTTCCTCCGCCGGGTCTCCCTCGACGTCACCGGAACGCTCCCCACCTCCGAGGAGACGCGCCGGTTTCTGGCGGAGTGCGAGGTGGAGCACCGCGCCGCCGGCGCGCCGCCGTCCGAAGTGCCCGAGCAGCCGGCGGCGCTGAAGGCCCGTGCCGCGCTCGTGGAGCGGCTGCTGGACAGCACCGAGTACGCGGACTACTGGGGCATGCGGTGGTCCGACCTGCTGCTGGTGAACCGGGACCTGCTCCTCCCGCGGGGAGCGTACGCCTTCGACCGCTGGCTTCGGGATGCGTTCCGCCGCAATCTGCCGTTCGACGAGTTCGCGCGCGAGATCGTTACGGCCTCCGGGGAGACGTACCGCGACGGACCGCCTAACTTCTATCGCGCCCTTCCCAACCCGGGCGACGCCGCGCGTTCCGTCAGCCAGCTCTTTCTCGGCGTGCGCCTGGACTGCGCGCAGTGCCACCATCACCCTTTTGAGCGCTGGGGGCAGGACGACTTCTATTCCCTCGCCGCGTTCTTCGCGCGCGTCAAGCAAAAGTCGTCCTATCCGGAAGGGTACCACAGCATCATCTATGCCGGCGAGGATGGCGAGGTCAAGCACCCTCGAACCGATCGGGTGATGCCGCCGAAGCCGCTCGGCGCGCCACCGATCCCCATTCCGGACGGAACGGATCGCCGTGAGGTCCTGGCCCGCTGGATGACCGCCCCGGAGAACCCATACTTCGCTCGCACCATTGTCAACCGGATGTGGGGCTGGCTGATGGGGCGCGGGATCGTCGATGCGGTCGACGATTTCCGGCTCTCCAACCCGGCGAGCAACGAGGAATTGCTCGACGCGCAGGCCCGTGATCTGGTCCGCCACGGCTACGACCTGAAGTACCTGATCCGCACCATCACGGCGTCCGCGGCGTACCAGCGAAGCTGCCGGACGGGCCCCCGGGACGTCCGGGACCGGCGCAACTATTCCCACTATCTGAAGAAGCGTCTTCCGGCGGAAGTGCTGCTGGATGCCGTCGGCCAGGTGACCGGCGTCCGGGAGAAGTTCCGCGGTTACCCGGAGGGCACCCGCGCCATTCAGATGTGGGACAGCCGCCTTCCGGTGGAGTTCCTGGAGACGTTCGGCCGGCCCGTGCGGCAGTCCGTCTGCGAGTGCGAGCGCACGAGCGACGGGAGCGTCCCCCAGATGCTCCACCTGATGAACTCCGGCGAGATCCAGGACCGCCTGACGCAGAACTCCGGCACCGCGGCGACCCTGGCCGGCGCGAAGATGAGCGAAGACGCGATCATCACAGAGTTGTACCTCCGCGCGTTGTCTCGCTATCCACGCGCGGAGGAGGTCGCCGCGGCGAGAACGGCATTCACCCGCGAGAAGACCACCCGCCGCCAGGCCGTGGAAGATCTGCTCTGGGCGCTGCTGAACTCCGCGGAATTCATTCTCAACCATTGACCGGAACCTTTGACGCCGGCGACCGGCCGGGACCGAGCGAGGGCGCAACGATGAAAATCGAATGGACAGCGGACCGAGCAAACTGTACCGGCGTCTCCCGCCGAGACTTCCTGCAGATCGGCGTGCTTGCCGGGCTCGGGCTGACGCTCCCGGACCTGGTCCGGATGCGGGAGGCCGCCGCGGCGGAGGGCCGGCGCCCGGCGAACGTGATCTTCCTCTTCCTGGACGGCGGCCCGAGCCACCTCGAGACCTTTGACCTGAAGCCGGAAGCTCCCGCGGAGATCCGCGGCGAGTTCAAGCCGATCGAAACCAACGTCTCCGGGATCCGGATCTGCGAGCTCCTCCCCCGGACGGCGCAGGTGATGGACCACTTCTGCATCCTGCGCTCGATGTCCCACAACGACTCGAACCACAGCGCCGGAAACCATTTCATGACCACCGGCCAGCCGACGCCCATCCCGGTCGGCTGTGGCAGCACCGTCAGCTATCACCCCGCGATGGGCGCTTTCGCGGCCCACGAGCGTGCCGTGCCGCGCGGTCTGCCGCCCTACGTGATCCTGGGCGGAATGATGCGCTCCGGCGGCGCAAACTTTCTCGGCCCCGCTTACGGTCCGCTGGTGGTCGACGGCTATCCCGAAAGCGATGCGTTCCGCGTCAAAAACGTCTCGCTCCCCGGGGGCATGGATCTCGCGCGACTCGATGCGCGACGGAATCTGCTTTCCCAGCTCGACCATCTCCAGCGGGAGGCGGACTCCCCCCGCGATCCCGCCCGCGCCATCGACACCTTCAGCGCGAAAGCGTACGACCTGATCACCTCCCCGGAGGCGAAGGCCGCCTTTGACATCGGCCGGGAGGACGTGAAGACGCGGGAGAGCTACGGCCGGAAGAGCCACTTCGGTCAGCAGTGCCTCCTCGCCCGGCGGCTGGTCGAAGCGGGCGTCCCCTGGGTCAGCGTCACCTGGGGCGGCTGGGATCATCACTTCAACATCTTCAATGACATGAAGCGGATGCTGCCGACCCTCGACCAGGCCTATTCCGCGCTCCTCCGCGACCTCCAGCAGCGGGGCCTCCTGGAAAACACCCTCGTCGTGCTGCTGGGTGAGATGGGTCGCACCCCGAAGATCAACGCGGGTCCCGGGCGGGACCACTGGGGCCCGTGCATGTCCGTGGCGCTCGCCGGGGCCGGCATCCCGGGCGGCACGGTGGTCGGGAAGACGGAGACGGACGGAAGCTATCCCTCCGAGCGCAAGCTCTGCCCGCAGGACCTGGCCTGCACGCTCTTCCAGAAGATGGGCATCGACTACCGCAAGGAGTTCCGCAATGAGCTCGGCCGTCCCGTGCAGATGATCAGCGGCGGCGAACCGATCCGGGAGCTTGTCTAGCCGGCGAGCCGCACCCGCCGAGCCGCACCGGCACGGACCTCCCCCGCAGATCCACGAAACACGCTCCTCCATCGAGAGACCGGATGCTAAAAGACCGGATGTGAGAGACCGGATGCTGAGAGACCGGATGCTTCGCGCTGTCTTCGTCTTCGCTGTCACCCTCCTGGTCTGCTGCGCGGCGCCTGCATGGGCTGACGGCGCCGCGGACCGGCTCTTCCCTCCCGGCGGACAGCGCGGCACGACGGTGACCGTTACCTTCCCGGGAATGGCGAAGGAGGAGCGGGCCACGCTGGTCGTGGACGGCGCCGGCATCACCCCGGCCGGAGCGTTTCTGAAGGGCGTCGGGAAAGTGGTGATCGCGGCGGACGCGGAGCCGGGTGTGCGGCAGCTGCGCCTGGTGGGCGCGAAGAGCGCCACGCAGCCGCGGCCGTTCGCCGTGGGCGTGCTTCCGGAGGTCCTGGAACGAGAGCCGAACGATACCCTGGAGTCCGCGCAGCGCCTGGAGCCTCCTCCGCTCACCCTCAACGGCTCGATCCCGAAAGCCGGCGATGTGGACAACTACCGCATCGCGCTCAAGAAGGGCGATTTCCTCGTGGTGGCCAGTGAATCCCGGCGGCTGGCGGGACCCGTCTATCTGGCCCTCTACGTTCGGGATGGCAGAGGGCATTCGGTGCCCGTCGACCTGGACAACCGGCAGCTGGATCCCCGTTTTACCTGCTCCATCCCGGCTGACGGCGACTACTACCTCCAGCTCTGTGACGTAACCACCAACCTGGGCAACATCGACGAGAGCTGCCAGTACCGCCTGCACATCACCACTGGCCCCTGGCTGGACTACGTGACGCCGGCCAGCGCGGGCCGCGGCGAAACGGTGCGGCTGACCCTGCACGGGTGGAACCTGGGCGGTAAGCCGGGACCCGGCACCGCGATGCTCGACCAGTCCGTCCCCCTCTCCGCCGGACCCTCGCTCGCCATCGCAGGGGCGGAAGCGCCGAACCGGCTGAGCCTGCTGATCAGCGACGCGCCGGAGACCGGGGAAACGGAGCCGAACGACACGCCGGCACAGGCGCAGCCGCTAACACTGCCCGCGCGCGTGCATGGAGCGTTCGGCAGGCGCGGAGATGTGGACTGCTTCCGCTTCACCGCGCGTGCGGGGGAATTACTGCGCTTCGACGTGGACGCGCGGGAGGCCGCGCAGGTCCACGTCGCTCCAGAGCAGGTCGA
>CAYQDT010000073.1:0-9441 GCA_964416225.1 uncultured bacterium | reverse complement strand
CACGCTGACCTGCGCCGTCTGGACCGCCTCCTTCGCCGTCTCGATCTCGTCCAGGCGGCGCACCATCGCCTCGTCCAGGCGCTGGCGCTGGCGATCCAGCATCCCCACCTCCATCTCGAGCGCCTGCAGCTCACGCGGCGCCGTGACCCGCCCCTCGTACAGCTTGCGGGAGGTCTCGTGCTTCTTATCCTCGAGCGCCTTCAGCTCGAGCTCCGCGTTGCGCTGCTCCACTTCCAGCCCGTGGAGCCGGCGCTCGGCGGCCTGCAGCCGGGCCTGGCGACCTTGCAGGGCCCGCTCCACGCGATCGCCGCGGTCAAGGGCCTCTCGCTCGGCGGACAGCTTGCCGATTTCCGTGTCCAGCGCCTGGAGCGCCAGGAGTTCCTGAATCTGTAATGTCATCTCTTAAACCGTCTCTGTGGCCGACTAGAAGAAGCGGACGCGGGAGACCGCAACGGCGGTGCCGATCAACGTCATCACCAGGGGATAGCCGAGAGCAAGGCTCCAGGCCATGGATGGCAGCTCCGCCGAGCCCGCGGGAGCATCCGCGCGGGCTAGCAGCAAGGGCAAGACACCGGGGAGCGCGCACCCCGCGAGGCCGCCGAGCAGCGCCGCAACGCCGGCGGCGCACTGCATCGCCGGGCTGCGTCGGCGCTGGCCGGCGCGGAGCGCGACTTCGCCGACCACTCCGCCGTAGACCACCGGCGCGATGTAGATCAGCGGGATGAGGTGCATCGCGAAAGCGGCGGGGACCGCTACCGCGGATGCCGCGGCAAACGCGAGGAGGACGTTTTTCGGCGTGGAGGTGTGCAGGTGGCTCCGGTTCCGCGCGCAGTCCCGGCACTTCTTGCCGACGGGACTATCCACCATGCAACGCGTGCAGATCGGCTTCTCGCAGCGGCCGCAGCGCACAAAGGTCACTTCTTTGGGATGATTGGCGCACGGAACCGCGGACATGGAGGACCTCGAGCGCGTTGATGGCGTGTACGTACATTCGCCGCGCCTGAAATCCCGTCCTGCGTTATCCGTCAGCGGCTCCGCGTGCTCGCAGGAGACGCTCCGGACGGAACGGGGCGGCGCTTTCCGCCCACTCGCCCCGAAGGACCCCCTCCGCCACCAGTTCGCCGGTGATGGGACTCAGCAGCACCCCGTTGCGGTAGTGGCCCGCCGCCAGTGAGAGCCCCTCCACCTCCGCGAGCGGGCCGATCAATGGGAGATGGTCCGGCGTGTCCGGCCGCAGACCGGCCCACGCGTGCCGGAACGTGCAAGACCCCAGCTCCGGAATCAGGCGAGTGGCCGCGGCGAGGAGCTGCGCGATCCCCGCGCCGGTGAGGCGGCAGTCGAATCCGGCATGCTCTTCCGTGGCCCCGACCACCACGCTTCCATTCCGCTTGGGAACCAGGTACACCCCTTCTCCCCAGATGATCGACCGGAATCCCCGTGCGGGAGCGTCGAGCGCCAGGATCTGGCCTCGGACCGGGTCGACGGGAAGCGAGAGGTCGAGCCACTCGCCGCAGAAGCGGGTCCAGGCGCCGGCGCACAGGACCACATGCCCCGCCGCCTGGTCGCCCGCGGGGGACCGCACCCCCGCGATCCGGCGCCCCTGGCGGAGGAGACCGGTGACGGGCGTCGCGCGGCCGATCACCGCGCCGAGACGCTCGGCGGCGCCGGCGTAGGCCCGGGTCATCAGCGGGCTGTAGACGTGACCCTCCTGGGGAGACCAGAGCGCGCCGAGCACCCCTTCTCCCAGCAGCGGTACCCGGCTGCGGGCGGCCTCCGCATCGAGCCATTCCAGGCCGTAAGCCGCGAGACGATCCGCCTGCTCCCGGAGGTGGCGGACCTCCGCCTCGCTCTCCGCGGCGCGGAGTACGCCGGAGGGGACATACTGGGGGTCGACGCCGGATAACTCCCGGAGCTCGGGAGCGAGGTCCGGAAACCGCCTCAGGCTGCGCAGGGCCAGCTCGAAGAAGGGACCCTCACCCGTCGACTCGCAGATCGGCGCGAGCATTCCGGCCGCGGCGCCGGACGCGTGGGAGGCCAGGTCGTTTCGCTCCAGAAGCGCAACCGCCGCACCGGCCCGCGCGAGATGAAACGCGACCGAGCACCCCACCACCCCGCCGCCAACCACCACTACATCAGGAATACTCATAGACACCAGGTGCGGAGCGGAGCGGCTTCCCGCTAACCGCCGCCGGTAAAGTGGGCGATCTCCAGCACGTCACCGTCGTGCAGGACCGCGCGCGCGTAGGCGTCCCGCTCCAGGATGACGCCGTTGTGCTCCACCACGATCATCCGGTGGATCCCCAGGCTCTGAATGAGCGCCTCCACCGTGGCCACCTCACCGACTTCGCGCTCCTTACCGTTCAGCTTGAGCCGCATCATGCTTCCTCGGGCGCCGGTGCCAGTCGCTGCGCCGCCAGGCGCGGGTCGTCCGCGCCCAGGATGGCGGAGAGCACGGCAATGCCCGCCGCCCCCGCGCTCCAGCACTCCTCCACGGTCTCCGGATTGACGCCGCCGATCGCCACGACTGGTACCGCCACCCGGGCGACCAGATCGCGGAGCAGGGCCGCGCCGGCGGGAGAGACCTCCGGGTGCGAGGGACTTCGGAAGATCGTTCCGGCCAGCACGTAGTCCGCACCGTCCAGCTCCGCCTGGCGCGCCGCCTTCACGGAGTGGACGCTGCGACCCACCCGCATCGTGGGCGGCAGGATCTGGCGGACGGCGGCCACCGGAAGGCCGTGCTCGCCGAGGTGAACGCCGTCCGCTCCCGAGAGGAGCGCCACGTCGGCCCGGTCGTTCACGAACAGCAGCGCGCGGGTGCCGCAGACGCCCCGGAGCTGGCGGGCGAGCTGGAGGAGCTCCGCGGCAGGCAGCTCCTTCTCGCGAAGCTGCACCGCGTTCACCCCACCCTCGATGGCCTCCTCAACCGTCTCCACCAGCGTCCGGTTCCGGCACCGGGCCCGGTCCGTAACCAGCATCACGATTTTTCGCGGCCAGGGGCGCGCAGACTGGGGTCGCTCACTCATACGTCTTTGCGGATCACTTCTCGTCGGTGCGATGCACGGGTTGACAGGTAGAACGGTAGAACGGTTGAAGCCTGGAAAAGTTGAATGGTAGAAAAGATCAAAGCCACGGGCCGAGCGGCGGCGTGGGCGGACGTCCCCGGCGGTGCGGACGGTTCCGGTCCGGCAGGCGGCGCGGCTACCCGGAGGATCAGCGCCCCACCACTCCTTCCAGCGGGCTGCTGGCCGAGGCGTAGGCCTTCTTCGGCATCCGGCCGGAGAGGTGGGCTTCCCGCCCGGCCCGCACCCCGAGAGCCATCGCGCGCGCCATGCGGACCGGATCTTCGGCGAGGGCAATGGCGCTGTTGACCAGGCAGGCGTCCGCCCCGAGCTCCATGGCCAGCGCGGCATCCGAGGGGCTGCCGATCCCGGCGTCCACCACCACCGGCACCGTCGCCTGCTCAATGATGATCCGTATCTGGTTGTAGTTCACCATCCCCTGTCCCGAGCCGATCGGGGACGCGAGCGGCATGACCGTCGCGCAGCCGATCGCCTGGAGCTGGGCGGCGAGCACCGGATCATCGTTGATGTACGGGAGCACGACGAAGCCTTCCTTCACCAGCACCTTCGCGGCTTCGAGCGTACCGACCGGGTCCGGCAGCAGGTACTTCGGATCCGGGATCACTTCCAGCTTCACCCAGTCCGAGAGCCCCATCGCCCGGGCCAGCCGGGCGGTGTGGATCGCCTCCTCGGCGGTCCGCGCGCCGGCGGTGTTGGGGAGGATGGCGTACCGCTTCCAGTCGACGTGGTCCAGCAGGGTCTTCTCGTTCGGATCGTCCAGGTTCAGGCGGCGCAGCGCCACCGTCACCATTTCCGCCCCCGCGGCCTCATAGGCGGCGTTCATCACCTCGGGGCTGGAGAACTTGCCGGATCCCAGGATCAGGCGGGAGCTGAACGTCTTTCCCGCGATGACCAGGCGATCCGAGCCGGTGGACGCGCTCATGGAGACCTCCAATTCGGGCCGGCGGGAACAATCACCGCGCGGCCGGAGACGGGCCGGTGCGGACCGCGCGGGGTGGACCAGACACAAAATAAGCAGCGCCTCGAAGAGAAGCGCCGCAGCGCGGACCGGCGGATGGTACCCGCGTCCAGGCTATTCCCGCTTCCCTACGCCTGAATTACCAGGGTCAGGTGCCGAGGGTGTCTTCTCAGCCCGGCATGCCGGGCACCCCTAGCGGTCTATCCGGAGTATATCAGGCGCTCCGGGAAGGGTCAATCCGGCCGCCCCGGCCGGGCCGCGTGGGTCACGGAACGGGTGTCGGCCCGGCCGTGGGCGGTCACACCTCCGCCGCGGGGGCGTTCAGCTCCGTGAGCGGCACTTCCGGCATCCGGTTGTCTCCCAGCCAGTCCACGAACCGGTTCCGCTCGTCCACGAGGATCATCCGGGGCGTGATCGCCTCGTCCGTGAGCACAAAGGCGACGATGATGACGGGGTCGCCGGCACGGAACAGGCGCGCCGCGGCGCCGTTGACGATCACGTCGCCCGAGCCGGCGGGCGCGGGGAGGGCGTACGTCTCGATCCGCGCGCCGTTGTTCACGTTCCAGACGGCGACCTTCTCGCCCGGCACGATATCGACGCGCGCCAGGAGCTCCGTGTCGACGGCGATGCTGCCGATATACTCGACGTTCGCTTCCGTGACGGTTGCCCGGTGGATCTTCGACTTACAAATCGCCCGCAGTTGCATGGGATTACCGGCTGGCTCCTGATCTCCTGGCCACCACGGTTTCCGGCGCGCGGCGCGGCGCGCGATCAGTCGGGTAGATCCAGGATCAGCCCATCATAAGCCAGCCGAACACCGGAAGGCAACTCACGCTCCGTCTCCGCGTGCGGCAGGTTGTGCGCGATGTGGGTGAAGAAGGTGCGCCGCGGACGCAGCTCGGCGACGATCTCCAGCGCCTCGGGGATGGAAAAATGGGTGGGGTGCTCCTCCCAGCGGAGAGCATCCAGCACGAGGGTGTCCAGGCCGCGCAGCCGCTCGAGCGACGCCGGGGGGATGGAGCTGACGTCCGTCACGTAGGCGAACTCCGCGAACCGGAAGGCAAGAACCTCCAGCCGGCCGTGGAACACGGGGATGACTTCGATCCGGCATCCCGCCCACTCCAGGACGTCGCCCGGAAGGGGGGTGAGCGCCAGCTTCGGCTTGCCTCCTCCCACCTGGGTGGGAACAAAAACGTAGCGGAAGGCACGGCGGAGGGTCTCCAGGGTCCTCTCGCGCCCGAAGACCGGCACCTCCCCCTCCTGCAGCTCGTTGAACCGCCGCACGTCGTCCAGCCCGAAGAGGTGATCGGCGTGGTCGTGGGTGTAGAGGAGCGCGTCGACCCGGCGGATGCCGCTCCGGATCACCTGCTGGCGCAGCTCGGGCGGGGTGTCGACCAGCAGCGTTTCACCGCGCCACTCCACGGCGATGGAGCAGCGGGTGCGGCGATCCCGCGGATCGGGCGACGTGCAGACGGGGCAGTGGCAGCCGACCGCGGGCACGCCGTGGGAGGTGCCGGAGCCTAGGATCGTGACGCGCAAGCAGCTCTCCTCTGCCGCGGGTGCGGCGCCCTGCGCCACTTCACCGGGGCCTGCCTAGCGGGGGATATAGATGCCGTGCACGTACGGCACGTCGGCGCCCGTCCGCTCCGCCCGGCAGGCATCGCAGGGGCAGATCTCGCGGAGGTAGTCGAAGGCGTAGATGCCGGTGTTGTGACCGTCGCTCCACGTGAGGCGCAGCCCGTACCGGCCCACCGCCTCTACGTTGGAGAGCTTCGTGCTCGGCGGCTCGCCCTTGATCACATGGAAGGGATTGGAACGGGACTCCTCCCGCGCCTGGCGGCAGCTCGCGCACGGGCACTCCGCTCGGACATACGCCAGCGGGTAGCTGCTGGCATGCCCGTCGCCCCAGGTGAGCTGAAGCGCCTGCGCCGCGTCGTCCAGTTCCGCCGCCGTAACCTGCGTCCGCTCGGACATCTACCGCCCCACTCCCTGCTCGACATCAGGCCCGGACGAGGCCGGCTCCCCGGTTTCCGTAACCGGTTCCGGACCACTCCCCCGGCGCCGCAGAAGATTCATGAGCAGCCGCTCCACATTCCGGCTGATTACCCGTGTTCCCACGAATTCTACCTCGGAGAGCGGCTCCACGAGAATGGTCAGGAGACCGCACCGGTTGCCGCCCCAGATGTCCGTCATCACCTGGTCTCCCACCACCGCCGTGTCTTCCACTCCGGAGCCCATCACCTCCATGGCCCGGAGAAAGCCCCGCCGCCGCGGCTTTCCTCCGGAGGGGACGGACTCCACGCGGAGGATCGCCGCCAGCTCCTGCAGCCGCCGCGGCCGGTGGGTGTTGCTCACGATGCAGAGCCGAAACCCCGCGGAGCGGAGCCGCTCCAGCCATCCTTCGATGAGCGGGTTCACTTCCCGTCCCTTCCACGGTACCAGCGTGTTGTCCAGGTCGAGGATGACCGCGCGAATCCCGCGCGCCTCGAGAAACTCCGGCGTGATCTCCGTGACGTGCGCGGCCCGCAGTGAGGGGCAGAACTGCTCTAGGAATGGAGGCATCGGCAGGCTTCAGTATTCGAGAGATGAGCGCCCGAGGCAGGCCCGCCGCCGGCTTCCCGGAAACCCGGAGCCGGAGCGGCACGTTTCATCAGGGCTGCGCGGGGGCGCTTTCCGGCGTGGCGCGCGCCGCGGCGCCCTTGAGCGCCCGGATGTGCAAAATGGCTGCCTGGTGCTCCGCCGCCGTGGTGGTGAAGACGTGGCTGCCGTCCGCCTGGGCAACGTAATACAGGTAGCTCGTGCGGGCCGGCTTGAGCGCGGCCTGGATCGAGGCCACGCCGGGATTGCAGATCGGCCCGGGCGGGAGCCCGATCCGGCGATAGGTGTTATACGGGCTTTCGACCTTCAGGTCCGCCAGGCTGACCACCTCCTTGTGGTGGCTCAGCGCGTACAGGACCGTCGCATCGATCTGCAGCTTCATCTTTCGTGCCAGCCGGTTGCGGATGACGGAGGCGATGAGCGCCCGGTCCTGCGGGACCCGCGCCTCGCTCTCGATCATCGACGCGATGATCATGATCTTGTCCGGCGGCAGGTCGCTCTTTCGAAAGAGCGCCTGGTTCGGCTTCCAGACCTTGGCGCGCCAGTTCTTCACCATCATCCGCACCAGCTCGCGCTCGCGCCCTTCCTGCTGGGTGGAGACGTCGTAGCTGTCCGGCATCAAATACCCTTCCACGCTCCGCCGCGGGACCTGGAACGGGATCCCGTACGCCTTCGGGCTCCGGTGCGCTGCCGCGATGAAGCGGGAGGCGTCCGCCAGGCGCTGCCGATCGAGGATGCGGGCGATCTGCGGAACCGTTTTTCCCTCCGGGATCACGACCCACTGCGCCTCCGCGTTTCCGGCCTCGAGCTGCTCGATGATCTCCACCACGCCCAGGTTCTGGGGCAGCGAGTACCGGCCGGCCTTCATGTCCTTGGACCCGCCATAGATCCGGGCCATCACCTTGAAGGCGAGCTCGCTCTGAATCAGCCCGGCCTCCTTCAGCCGGCGCGCGATGACGTTGATGTTGGCGCCGAGCGGAATATTCACGGTCCGCTTGGTCGGCGACTCGCTGACCGGCGCGACCATGCGGTTCGCATACCAGAAGACCCCGCCGCAGACCCCCAGCGCGAGCAGGGTGGTGATCAGCCGTTGGACCCAGGGATTCAGTCCATGTCGAGCGGCTCGAGGGGACTCTCGCGCTTCAAGGCCTGGCTCCGCATGTAGCTCTGAAGGATGATCGTCGCCGCGATCTGGTCGATGATCTGGCGCCGTTTCGACCGCCGCATGTCCGCCGAGATCAGCATCTTCTCGGCTTCCGCCGTCGTCAACCGTTCGTCCCATGTCACCACCGGAATCGTTACTCGACCGCGGAGCAGCTCCACGAAGCGAAGCACCTCCTGCGCCATCGGCCCGAGGGTCCCGTTCAGCGAGATCGGAAGGCCAACCACGATCTCGCCCACCCCCTCCTGCTCGACCAGCCGGACGAGGCGCTGGAACTCGGTGCCGTCCCGGCGCAGGGTCTCCCGCGGCGAGGCGGTGATGCCGAGCTCATCTGTGGAGGCAATCCCAACCGTCTTCTGGCCGACGTCCAGCGCTACCGTTCGCATCCGTGTACGGGCTCCATCAGCTTCCGGGGGCGGCACCGGCGGGGTCGGCTTCCAGCGCGCGGGTGTTCAGCATCCGGTCCAGGGAGAGCAGCAGCGCGGCGCCGGTGGCGAACGCCCAGGCCACGATTCCGCTGTCGTTCGCCAGGAGGCCCGCCAGCGCGCCCCAGAGGGCCGCGATCAGCCCCGTCCGGAGAACGGGGTCGCGCGCCAGGATGCTGCGGGGAGCCGGGTCGAGCTTATGATACCCGATGTAGACCACCGGCAGCACGCACGCCAGGGAGACCAGGCAGTAGGGCGAGAGGATCATGCTGACGTTCAGGGCCACCTTTCGCGCGACAATCTCCGCCAGCGGTCCCCACCCTTCGGACAGGACGCGCGCGGCCAGATCCCCGACGTGAGAGCGGTGTCCCGCGGGCCGGTGCAGGTCCGCGGCCACCATCCCCACCACGGCCAGCAGCACGGCCAGGCCGGCGAACACCAGGTCGTGGGCGCGCAGCCGCCGTCTCGTGTGGAGGCTCCACAGCCCGGCCGCTCCCACGGCGTAACCCACTCCCAGCGAGACGGCTCCGCCGAAATCGGCGCCGCGGCCCGGTGAGGCGACCGCGAAGAGGGTGACGGCCCACAGCACCGCGGCGGCGGCGAGCAGCCGGGTGCTCGGTACGGCCTCCGCCCGGCCCGGAGCCGCGCGTTTGCCGGCCCTCCGGAGCGCCGGAGCCTCCTTCGTCGCGGCACCCGCGGCGCTCGCGGGAGCTCCCGGAGCGGCGGCCGCGGCCCCCAGCGGCGCCAGGATGCTCGTCCCGAGCAGGAGCCCTTCGAATTCATTCCCGATGCCGTAGTAGCGGGCGCCCGTATAGGCGTAATCGCCGAGCAGGCACCGCTGGAGCAGGTGGCTCCCGGTGAAGAGGTCGGCCAGGACCCCGAGGATGATGAGCCAGTACAGGGTGACCAGGGGAGCGATCCGTCCCCGCCCGCTCCACGCCAGCGCGGTGAAGAGGAGCGCCAGTGCGACAGTCCGGGCCGTCAGCTCCAGCGGGGAGGCGCAAAGGGTGGCGCCCGCCGCCAGCATCGCCGGAATGAAGCTCGCGGCCCCCACCAGGGCCAGCCGCGCGGCGGGCACTCCCCTCCCGGGTGCGCGGGAGAGAAGGGCCGTCACCGCGAGGAGAAAACAGGCGAACGCGAGCACCCCCCAGCCGATGAGCACCGGAACGGAGGCCTCATGCGCCGCGTGGACGCCGCGGACGTACCTAAGCGAGCCGG
>CAYQDT010000072.1:0-9514 GCA_964416225.1 uncultured bacterium | reverse complement strand
CATGGTCCGGTACCACCTCTTCGGCAGCGGGAAGACGTGGATCCCGGAATACGGCTCGGCGGAGGACCCCGAGCAGTTCCGAACACTCTATGCCTACTCGCCGTACCACCATGTCCAACCGGGCACGCAGTACCCCGCAGTGCTGATGCTCTCCGCCGACAGCGACGATCGGGTGGACCCGATGCACGCGCGGAAGATGGTCGCTCGACTTCAGGCGGCGAGCTCCGGCGCACGCCCCATCTGGCTGCGCATCGAGAAGCACGCCGGACACGGCGGCGCGGGGCTGGTGAAGCAGGCGGTTGAGCAGAATGCCGACCAGTACGCCTTCCTGATGCACGAGCTCGGGATGGAGCCGCCCCGGGACAGCCGGTAGGGCGCGGCGCAATTCCGCGTCTGCCGCGGGTCGTTTCGCCGGCGCCCGGACCTGGCGATGCGGCCCGCGATTGCAGTGCCGTGTGGCGCGTTCACCCGATGCGCGCCGGCCCGGTCCACCTCCCAACGGAGTAGCCCGGTTCGCCCCAGAGTAGGGTGTGGTCTTTCCTGCTTTGCACCGAGAATCTGCGTACGGAAGGGCTTGCCTCCTCGTAGTTTCGGCGTCTAGCTGAAGGGAAGACCAGAGACATGTTGCGTATCCTTGTTTCCACCGTCGCACTCGCGGCCATGGCCGCCACAGCGGTTCCCGCGGCTGAAGCGGGCGCCCCGGTTTATTGCGGCTCGTACACCTGCTTCCAGATCCACGCCTCGGCCCTCGGCAAGAGCGCGGACATCCGCGCCTCGCAGGCCATGGACGTGATCAACAAGTATCTGGGCGGCGCCGTGGGCCGCGTCTCCGCCAAGCCCCAGGGCGGGAACATCCGCCTGATGCTGAACAATGACCTGGTGACGGTAGTCACGCCGGCGGACGCGCGATCGGAGCGCGTGAAGAGCCCGGCGGCGCTCGCGCAGAAATGGGGCCACAGCCTCACGCTGGCCTTCGAGCAGAGCAAAGCCCGCAAGTAGGGCGATCCGGTTTCCGGTGCAAACCGGATCGGGCCGGCCTCCGAGCGGGAGGCCGGCCCGTTCACGTCTTAGCACCCGCGCAGCCGGCTGAGCTACTTCCTGGCGGCTGTGTCCTTAAAGGCGTCGGCTTTCACGTCCAGGTCCGTGTAGACGAACGGCTGCACCTCGAAGACCGCGCTCGGGGCTCCCTGCGCGTAGTAATTGCCGTCCGGCGACTTCTTGCCAATCTGGAGCACCTGGCTCGTCGCCTGACCATTGCTGACACGGAGCGTGATGGCCGGCTTGTCCAGGCCGAACTGAGCCGCGTTGGCAGTACCTTCCTGCACGCTCTTGTAGGCCGGGGAGGTGGCACTGTCGATCAGCCGCTGGACGGTATCCGATTTGGCCCGGGCCGGCTTGCCGCCGTTCACGTCCAGGAGCCGCCAATCGCTGCCCTGCCGCTGGAGCTTGATCAGGCCCGACCCGTTGTGGAGCTCCAGAAAGTCGATCTTCTCCCGATCCAGGGTGACGAGGCGGCGGTCACGCAGGTCGGCGGACTTCTTGTTGAAGCCGTCGAACGTGAGCTTCGGGATCAGCGCCACCGTGCTGTCGCCCGGGCGCATCACGTAGACCTTCCCCTCCTTGCTCTCGCTGCCGAACCGAAGCTCGCTGGCACCCTTCTTGTCGGTCACCTGAACGGTCAGGCGCGGCCGGTCGAGACCGTACTTCGCCAGATCCTGGCCCGCGTCGTCGACCATGGAGTCCGCGGTGGTGGATTTGAGCTGGCTGATCAGGTTCTCCACGTCCATCTTGTCCGCGTCCGTGGCAATGGGCTGGGTGAGGCGCCACCGGTCGCCCTGGCGCTGTACGTCCACGGTGTCGTTCGGGCGCTTCAGGACGATGTGCTGGATCGCCTTCTCGTCGCCGAGGGCGATCAGGTGCTTGTCCCGCAGGTCTTCCCACTTCTTGTCCGTGAGGTCGCGCGCCTGCGCCGAGTCCAGCATGAACAGCTTGCCGCTCTTCGCCTCCCGCGCGTAGAAGATGGAGCCGGGAGTGGCCGAGCTGCTGGTGCGGAAGTCCTTACCCACCTGCAGCGTTCGGACGTCCCCGCCGCGGGAGGTCAATTCCAGCTCCGCCGCCGGCTTATCCAGCCCGAACTGGTTCAGGTCGGAGGGCTTCCCCTCGAGGTCGCGGCTCACCTTGCCATCATCAAGCAGGCCCTTGAGCCAGGTATTGATGGTTTCCGAGTCTGCGCGGACCGGCTTCGGCGACTCGAAGAGCCATTGGTCGCCGGAGCGGACCAGGGAGAAGCTCCCGCTCGGACGCCGGAGCACGAGGTGCTTCACGTCGCCGGACTTGATCGGGATGATGTCCTGGATCAGCGGCGGCGCGCCGGCCTCGCGGGGAGGCTTCTGGAGGTCGAAGAAGAGCCAGATCCCCAGCACCGCCATCACGGCGAGCATTACGAGCCCGCCTTTGCCCTGCAGCGCATGCTTTTTCTTTCGCGTCGAAACGTCAGCCATGGATCCACACCGAAGTTGCCCGAAAGTCGGTCGAAGCGGGTTTCGGGCGGGACGGTCGGCGGGTGGATCAGCCGGAAGCGGGTCCTTCCGACATGCACCCACCCGCCGACTAGGGTAACCCTTCGCCCGTGCGCGGCGAGCGGCTAGCGGCGCTTGAAGTAGACGATCAGCGCGAGAACGAGCGCAAGGAGCGGGAAGTCCCAGATATGGATCAGGGAGAAGAGCCGTCCCTGGTCCGGCGTCAGGAATGCCTGCTCCGTGTTCTCGTCCCGCGGCGGAATGGCGACCAGCGCCTCCTCCTCACCGAGGTAGTTGATCAGTCCGCTGGCGAGCGGCTCGTTGTAGAAGGAAGGCAGCCGGGCAAGCTGGTCCGCGATGAAGACGCTGTCGCCCACCACCACGAGGCGCGCTTTCTTCGCCTCTTCTCCCTTCTTCGGGTCCGGGCTGCCGATGCTCTTCTCCGCCAGCGCGGCAATCCCGGTGGGCCCCGCCTTGCTGTTGGTCAGCTCGGCCGACGTGAGGCGCTTGCCCGGCGGAACATTCGGCACGTCCTCGCTCATCGGTCCGGACTTGAGCAACGGGGTGACCGTGATGCCGGCGGGGGCCGGGGTGAGCGCGGTGACGCTGCGCATGGGCTGGAAGAGGATCCGGCGCGCGCCGCGGACGGCAACCGGCGCGTCCGCCGGCGTGTCCACCACCACCAGACCGTTCTGCGACCGGTCGAGAACGAGATCGTCGCCGGTTTTGATGCCCCATTTCGCCGTGAACTGCGAGAAGCTGGGTCCCCGCGGGTTGAGGAGGAGCAGCACGTGGCCGCCCCGATCCAGGAACTCGTTGACCCGCTGCTCCTCCTCCGGCGCGAATGGCCGCTCCGGCCCGGCGATGAC
This sequence comes from uncultured bacterium, assembly GCA_964416225.1. Lineage (GTDB taxonomy): Bacteria > Armatimonadota > SYMT01 > SYMT01 > SYMT01 > CAYQDT01. The sequence goes on along the minus strand of CAYQDT010000072.1, from coordinate 6,126 downwards.
CAGCGCCGCCACCGTACTCGGATCCGGCGTCTTCGCGTCCTTTCCGTAGAGGTCGAGGCTGTCCACCGCCCAGTTCTGGTCCTGCTTCAGGTCGGAGACCAGGGTCTGGATACTCTTGGAGGCGTCCCCGCCGGCGGCGGCGCTCGTGACGTCCGGCTCGCCGTGGCCGCGGGTGAACAGGATCTTCCGCTGCGTGTCGCGCGTCATCTTGAGGATGGCGCTCGTGACGTCCTTCTCGCCGATCTCCCCGCCCAGGTCCTCCCGTTTCCCGTTGTACTCCAGCACCGCTCCGGTGAAGTCCGGCGCCGCGAGCTTCTTCGGCGAGACCTCCAGCAGCGTCTTCTGGTCGACAAGCGGGTCCACCCGCGTCCAGGTAAACTTCTCGGAGGCATCACGGTACTGGTTGAACAGGTCCCGGATCCGGGTACCGGTGCGCGCGCCGTTCGGGATGAAGACGGTGGCTTTGACCGGGTTCTTGAGACCCTTCAGGATCCCGCGGGACCGCGGTGACAGCGTGAACCGCTGGTTCTTCGTCAGGTCCCACCGGAGCGGAAAGCTGCGGCGGGCGATGGTATTGACCACTACCAGGCAGACCACCAGCCCGAGTGCCACCGTCGCGGCATTCAGCCCGCCGCCCCGGACCCACTGGCGCGTCCGAGAGACAATGTCGCCCCAGTAGCCCCACACCCACATGATGAAGAGCGCCAGCGCCAGGATCAGCCCCACGCGGGCCCACTGGTCCTGCCACGGGTAGCCGCCGACGGCGATCCAGCGGTGGAGGCCGAGCACCCCGATCAGGACCGCTCCCCAACCGCTGGCCGTGGTGAGCAGGCGATCCGCCCGCTCGGCGCGCTCGGCCTTCAAATCGTTGGTCGTAAGTTGAGACATAGTACTCTCACCATCCGCGGGAGCGCGGTACTGCGCCGGCGGGCCGCTCCGCCGTTCGCCGCGGCGCACCGCGCTCATTCGCGGCGCATCAGGCCGCACGGGCGACGGTGAGCGCCCGGATCGCAAAAAACAGAGAGACGACGATCAGCGACAGGTAGAGGATGAAGTCCCGCAGGTCCAGCACTCCCTGCGCGAAGTTCTCCAGGTACGCCTGCAGGTTCAGGGCCTGCAGGACCTGCGCGAGCACGTACAGCACCCAGCCGAAGCCGAAGGCAAGGTAGGAGCCGAAGTTGGGTGATGCCTCGAGCGTGGGCGGCGTCGCGGGCATGTTGCCCGTCATCCAGCTAATCAGTACCGTGAGCAGCAGCAGGACGGCCGCGGTGGAGACCCAGGCGATGATCTGGTTCTTGGTGAGACCGGAGGCCAGGACGCCGATGGCGAGGAAGACCGCGCCCAGCATCAGCAGCCCGAGGTACCCGGTCAGCGCTGGGCCCCATTCGCCCATCTGCGCGCCCGCGAAGCCGGCCGACACGAGGGTCGCCAGGCCGCAAACGGCGGCTGCAATACTCAACACCCGACTTTCGTTCAGCGCGGCCAGTGTCAGGAGCACCAGCGTGGCGGCGTTGAACAGCAGTCCGGTGTAGGTGGGGAAGAGGGGGTTGGCGCCGCTCTTCCGCACCAGCCCGAGCACGAACACGAACTGCAGCGTGCTGAACAGCATCACCGCGTAGTACGCGAGGACGCCGAGGAACTTCCCGACGACGACTTGAGTCTCCGTCACGGGAGCGGTCATCAAGAGCTCGAGGGTGCCGGTTTTCTTCTCCTCCGCAAGGAGCCGCATGGTGAGCGCGGGCAGGAGGAAGACGAGCCAGATGGTCGTGTTGCCCACCACGTAGCGGATATTCGCCACGTTCTGCTGCAGCGGAGCCACGAAGAAGACGCCCGCCACGAAGAGAAAGAACATCATCACCACGTACCCGATGGGAGCGGTGACGAGGGCACGGAACTCCCGGGCCGCGATCGTATAGATGCTTCTCATTTCACTGCCACCTCGGGCTCGCTCACCTCATCCACGGTCCGCACGCTCTCCGGCCCCGAGGTGATGTGGAGGAAGACGTCCTCCAGCGTCGGCTCAATCCGCTCGAGCTCCAGCAGACCCCAGCCGCCGCTGATGACCGCCGCGGCGAGCTGCTCCCGGACGTCCGTGCTGCGCGCGCTCTCGACGAAAAAGCGGGCATTCGGCCCGTCGATCGGCTCGACCCGCTGCACTCCCTGAATGGACTGCAGCTTTTCGCGCACGAGCCGGGACGGCCCGTCCGCCTCGATCCGCAGTCGCTGCGTCCGCTGCACCATCGCCGTGAGGTTCTCGGTCGTATCGACGGCCACGATCCGCCCCTGGTGGATGATGACGATCCGGTCCGCCAGGGCCTGCGCTTCCGGCAGGATATGCGTGCTCAGGATCACCGTATGGTCGCCGCGGAGGCTCTGAATCAGGTGGCGGATCTCGATGATCTGCTCCGGGTCCAGCCCTTCCGTCGGCTCGTCCATGATCAGGACCTTCGGGTTGTGGACGAGGGCCTGTGCGAGGCCGACCCGCCGGCGGAGCCCCTTGGAGAGCTTTCCGATCTGCCAGGAACGCCGGTCCCGGATGTTGACGGCCTCCATGGTCGCGCCGACCCGCTCCGCAATCTCCCGGTCCGGGAGCCCGCGGAGCTGGGCGCAGAAGGTGAGGTAGCCCTGGACGGACATGTCGTCGTAGATGGGCGCCGTCTCCGGCAGGTAGCCGATCTGGCGGCGGGCGTCCAGCGATTCCTCGCGGATGTCGAACCCGTTGATGCGCACCGTGCCGGAAGTGGGCTGCATGAACCCGGTCATGATGCGCATGGTCGTGGTCTTGCCGGCGCCATTCTTGCCCAGGAACGCGAGGATCTCTCCCTCGCGCGCCTGGAAGGAGACGCCGTCAATGGCGATCACGTCGCCGTACAGCTTAGTCAGGTTGTCCACTTCGACCAAGGTCGGTCTCCTTGCAGCGGGTGGTGACGACGCGCCGTCCGGCGGGTTGCCGTGGCTGCGTGCGCGGGGTGGGAAGCCTCCCGGTCCGCCGTGACCGGGCGCTCGGAGCGCACCCGTAACTGATCAGTGTCCCAGGGAAGCGAACGGGTCGCGAGCGCGCTCCAACGTGCCGGCGAGGGCATGCGAGGCGGCGCCGGATCAGCGTCCGCGGGCGGGACCGGCTTCCAATGTGGAATTACGCCACGCAATTGTCTGCGGTTCCGCGGCGGTCCGTCAACTGTGCACGGGCAATCTGCGGCGGCACGGGTGGAACCGAAGCCGCGGCGGAGCCTCATCCGGAGCGTCCCGAAGCGCGGCGAGGCGCGAAAAGGCGGGTTTTGGCCGGATCCGGAGCCGTCCGGCGCCGATCCGGTGGTGCCTGCGGTGCACGCCATCGATGCGGGTGGTGTGCGGAAGCGGCTTGGGACCGGAGTGCCGGAATCCGGAAGCCGTGCGGAGCGCGACGGAACTCCATCGTTCGATGTGAGGAGTGCGCTCGGCAATTCGTGGGAACCGAAGAAGTGCAGCCTGGTTCTGCAGCTTCAAACGGCGGCGCGCCGACGCAAGCGGGATACCTCGCCCGCGCGATTCAGGGTGCAGTCCAAGGGAAGCAGTAAACGCGAGGACGGAGGCAATGAGATGAAGCGACGTATCCTCTCGGTCATGGTCGCGGGGGCGGCGGCATTCGGGCTTTTCGCGGCCGGGGCCCACCCCGCGCAGGCCCACGACGGCTGGTGCGACCGGGACCGGGTTGCCGGGTGGCGGGACGACTACTACCGTGACCGGTATGCGGGCTACGACACCTACCGCGGACCCGGCTGTGAGCGCGGGTACGAGCGCGCCACGTCGTCCTACGACGAGTACCGCTACGGTTCGCGGTACCACAGCGATCGCCCGTACGGCGATCAAGCCTACGAGCCGTATGGCTATACCACGTACCGGACGGTGCGGACCTACCCCGTCTACTCTGGCCATTACCATCGGCATTACCGGCGGCGCTTCGTGCGTACCGTCTGCGCGCCGCGTCATCGCCTCGTGAAAGTGGTGCGCATCACGAAGATCTACCGCTAGCCCCAACGAAAGGCCCGCTCTGCGGAACGAAGAGGTTCGCGGGGCCCGGCCCATCGATAACGGTGAAACGAAGGAGACCAGCATGTTGACCCGGAGAATTCACGCCGTGGTGCTCGCCGCCGTGACGGCCGTGGGGGCGATCGCGGCGGCCGCCGTCCCCGCTCGCGCCGATAGCGAGGGGACCTGGCGGGCGCTGACCTACGGGCTGGGCGGGCTCACCGCATACGGCGCGGTGAAGCGCAGCCCGACCATGGCGATCATTGGGGCCGCCGGCACCGCCTATTCGTACAGCCGGTGGAAGCGCGCCGTGCGGGACCGGCACCGCCGCGAAGCGTACTACCGCTATCGGGTGCGCGGCTACCGCGGCTATTACCGGCCGGGCTACTACCGGTCGAGCTATTACGCGCCCCGGTATTACCGCTCGGACCGGTACTACCGACCGGTGTCTTACACCTCGTACCGGGGGTATCCGCGGTATTACCGCTCCCACCGGTATTACCGGCATCGCTACGCGCCGCGGCGCCTCGTAAAGGTCTACCGCACCACGAAGGTCTACTACCAGTAGAGCGGAGGGGGACCGGCCACCCCGCGGACGCCGCCTCCGGCAGCCGAGCGCCGCAAACCCCTGGTCGCTAAGCAGGCCAGGGGTTTCCTCTTCCGACAGGGAGGGGATAACGGAGGGTGGGAACCGCAAGCTCCGGCCCCGGTTCTACAAGGTAGGCCACAGCGAGTGGCGCACAGAGGAACGATGCAATGACGACGAGATTTCGTGCTCTGGCTCTCGCGATCGTGATGAGCCTGGGTGTTCTACTCATCGGGATCGCGCCGGCGAGTGCCAGCAATGAGAGCACCTGGCGCGGGCTCACCTACGGTCTCGGCGGGGTGACGGCGTATGGCGCAGTGAAGCGCAGCCCGACCATCGCTATTCTCGGGGCGGCGGGCACCGCGTATTCCTACAGCCGGTGGCGCAAGGCGGTCCGGGATCGCCATCGCCGCTACGGATATCGCTACCGCCGGCACTATCGCCACTACCATCACTATTACCGGTAGTCCGGACGGGACGCAGCGATCGAGGCTGATGGGCCGGTCGTCCCGGGGAGCGAGACGCTCAAGTCCGCTCCTCGCGGCGCCGGCCCATCGCTTCTCGGCCGGCCACCGCCCCGCGCACCCCGGCCCAGGCCCCTCTCAGAACCGCGAGATTGTGGGCGGCCGCGGCCATCGGATCACCGCCCGGCGGCGTCTCCAGCACGAGCCACCGGTCATATCCCACGTCGCAGAGCGCCTGCAGGCATGCGGGGAGGTCCACCCCGGGCGCGTCCAGCGGCTGCTTGTTCAGATTCTTGGCGTGAGCCCGGACGATCAGCTCACCCAGCACGCGGATCTCCTCCGCAGGGCTCCGGCCGTATTTCGCGCAGTTACCGAAGTCCACGCAGCAGCGCAGCCGCGGTGACCCGACTGCTTCGACCGTTCGGCGGGTTGCAACCGCATCCAGCGCTCCTTCCCACGCCAGCATGACCGGGTGCCTCCGGCTGCTCTCCACGCAGGCACGAAGGTCCTCAACGACGCGCTCCCAATCCGCCGGACCGGAAGAGGCGGTGAGGCCGAAATGGGGCACCAGCACCGTGTCCGCGCCGACCGCCACCGCGTCGTCAAAGGCGGTGCGCACCCGCTCGATGGCCGTGCGGCGAGTGGCGACATCGGGAGCGCCCAGCCCGTCTCCGCTGCAAATGACACTGCATACCGCTACCGCGCATCGGCGCGATTCTTCTGCAAGCAAGGGCGCGTCTCCATGGATTTCAAGCTCCAATCCATCGAGACCGAGCAATCGCGCGCGCGAAAGCTGATCGGTACGCCGACCGACTAATGTTCGTTCCATTGCAGCGAATTGCATCATTCTTTCCATGGCGATCTGGATCGGGCGCTGCGCTTTCTATCGTGCAAACTCCGCGCAACTTCCAAGTAATCTTCATTCAATCTTCACAAAATAAAGGGATGTGTGGGCGACGCGGCGTAACGTAATGGCGGCTCGGGGGTCCGCCAGGAGTGATCCACGCGCCACCCTGCGTCGTTGCATGCGGGGCTGCTCGGTGTTCCAAGGAGAATTCAGAGATGCAG
>CAYQDT010000071.1:0-9514 GCA_964416225.1 uncultured bacterium | reverse complement strand
CCCAAACCGATAGTGACCCATTCCGTCCTTCGTGAGGACTCGCCTTGCCGTTAGCCGTCACCCTGGATCTCGGGTTCGTTCACCGCGTTTACCGGACCACGCTCATCCTGCTGCTGATCACCACGCCGATCATCTGGGAGGCGTTCCACGTCGGCGCGGCACTCGGATGGGCGATCGGGGTGCTGCTCTCCCTCGGGGTGATCGTGAGTGTGGAGTGGGGGGTCAAGCAGTTCGTCCAGGCCGGGGCGAACAGCGCCGCCACGGGAAAGATGGCGGGCCTCTACCTGATCAAGGTTCTGCTGATCGGGTTGTTGTTAGCGCTGGCGTTCTACCTCCGCTCCCACGGGCTCCTCTCTCTGCGCTGGCTGCTTGCGGGATTCCCGGTACCAGCCGCGGTGGTGGTCCTGAAGCTGCTCGGGGCGGTGCTGCGCGCGATGCAGGCGGACGACGCAGCCCACGCCGCGGTAGGAACGGCCGCCGGGCATGGGCGCTCGGACCCCTCCTCGCCTAAATAGGATTCGTCTCCGTCTGAATTCGCTCCCAGATAGTAGCCGTCGTCAAAGAAAGAGTGCCGGTGCCTCGTGACAGCGCTGTCCGCCCGAGCCGAAGCCTGCAACCCATCCGGACGTGAGGAGCGCGCGTGACGGACCGCTCCACGCTCGCGTCCGTTTCGCCGCCGCCTGTACGCCGGAACAGGCTGGGGGCGAGCGTGCGGGGCGTCCTCCTCCGGGCCGCAACCCGTCTCTTCGCACGATTGATGGGCTCTGCGGACAGCTACGCCGTCGAGACCGTTGCCAGCCGCGAACTCCGCCTGATTCTCCGTTCGCCGGAGTGGTTTCGCTTTGTGGGGCAGTGGGTGCTGCTGGCGGGAGTGATCCTGTCTCTTCCGCTGCTCTGGCGCTCGGACTTTGCCGGGTGGCGGGCACCCGGCGACCGGGCCTGGTTTGCCGTGTGCGGCTATCTGCTGCAGGTGGGGGTCGCCGGCAGCATGGTCCAATGGAGCGTCCGCCGGCTGCGCCGCGACCTCTATACCAGCCGGCTGGACGAGCTGCTGCTCACCCGCTGTTCTCCGGCGGACATTGCGATGGGGGAGGCGCTGGCGGCCGCGCTCGCCTCCGCCTGGCTCGTGGCCGGCACCGTCCCCGCCTGCCTCATTGCCTGCGCCATCGGCGGCCGGTCACCCTGGACCGCCGGTCCGCTCGCGCTCTCGCTCCTGCCCGCCGGGGCGCTTGGCGTCTGGTTCGGAATGGGGTGGGGGATGGCTTTTACTCTGCGCCGGTCGGCCGCCATCGTTCCGCTGACCCAATGGTGGATCCTCGGCCCGGCCATCCCCATTTTTGTCTGCCTCGGTGTGCTCGGGTTTCTCGGCGCGCTCTGGCCGATACTGGCCTTCATTCCCGGGAGCAGCCAGTTCATTCGAGGCGCCGCGGCCGCGGTGGGGGTGGCCGCCCGCTACGTGCTGAATGACTGGAACCCCTTCCTCCCGATCGCGGCACTGGCCGGAGTCTGGCGCTCCGCGTGGTTGACGGACTGGCTGGTGCTCGTCTTCGTGTCCGTCTTCATGATGCGGAAGAGCATGGACGCCGTGCAGCTTTCCCTGGCGGTCCTGCCCGAGCGCGGAACCGTCAATCCCCCCACGGAGCACTGGATCCACCACGACGGGCACTACTTCACGCAGTTCAGCGGCAAGGCACGGCGGGAGCCGGCCTACCGGGATGGGGGGAACGCGATTGCGGCCTTCGACGCCGCGCTCGGCCACCGGATTTTCCTGCACCCCTTCCTCTGGTCGCTGGCGATCATGGGCTACCTGTGCCTGTTCCTGTGGAGCTTCTTTCTGCCGCACTGGGGCCTCTACCCGGGAGTGGGGGCCGTCCTCCTCCCGGCTACCGGCGCGCTGCTCCTCACGTCCGGCGGCGTGGCCGTCAGCTTCGGCTGGGAGCGGGACCAGCACCGGTGGCCCGCCCTGGCGGTGCTTCCGATCAGCGACCTGCGACTGGCTCTCGGCAAGATCAAGGGGGTGGTCCGGCCGACCCTGTGGCTGTCGCTGCTGGCGGGCTCGACGGCCGTAATCCTCGGGCTGCGGGGAGCGTTACCGCTCGATCCGTCGCTCTGGATGGCGCTCCACGTGCTGATCTTTCCGGTAGCGCTCGCGTGTGTCTCGGCCGCGCTCGCGCTCAGCACCCCGACGCTGGCGGAGGCGCTCTGGCGCTGGGCGGTCCTGGGTGCCATTCCGACTCTCGCCAGCGTGCTGCCGGAGCCAATCGGCGGAGAGAACGGCTGGTGCCTCCCGTTCTCTCCGCCACTCCTGGCGCTCGTGATGGTGTTCCATGGGGCGACGCCCGGCCTGGTTCTCTACTCCGTGGTAAGCCTGGTCCTTGATTTCCTGGGCATTGCCGGGTCGCTGCTGATACTGGGGCTCATGCTCCGCCCCCTCACGGTGGGCGAGAGAGACTGACCGGAACGTCTTCCGGTATCGGCCGGTAAGCGAGATCCGTGCGGCTCATCCCGGTCCCCTTCCACGGGCGCCCCCGGAGGGGTTTCGGAGAACGGCGCCGGCCCGTCCGGGCAAGAACGACGCGGGCGCGGTCGTCGAGCGAGGCGCGGGTAGGCAACTCGCGGCTGCCGCAGGAAGCCGGGGGAGAGCCGCCGGTTGACGTTCAGGCAGAGCGCTTGGCTCCGCTACTGGCCCGTCGTGTTCACGCGAGCCAGCTTGAGCGCCCGCCACTCGGACAGGAAGCGCTGCTCACGCTGGTCCGTGGAGCCGACCCAGGAGCCGCCATCCACCGCCGAGCGCACCGGGCCGGCCGGAGTGGCGTCACCCATCCCACCGTGTCCCCGCAGCTCCCGCGCGCGCCGAGCGGCCTGCTCCGCGCGCTCCGCGTCGTTCAGGAGCCGGTAGGCCTCCGCGAGCTTTTCGAGCGGCTCGGCCCGCTCCGGCTGCCGGGCGGCACTCTCCTGGAGCGGCCCAAGCGCCGCGGCGGCCTTACCCTGCGCCAGCAGACACCAGCCGAGGTTGTACTGCGCGTATGCGTAGCCCGGCCGCAGGGCCACGGCGCGTCGCAGATATGTCTCGGCGTCCGCGTAGCGGCCCTCCAGGAGCAGCCGATGCCCCACGTGGTTCAGGCCGACCGGCCCCCGTCCGCGGCCCGCCGGCATATCCGGCGTCGCGCCAGTGCCGTCCGGCTCGCTGCGGGCGACCCGCCGTGCGTGTCGGTGGCGCCGGCTGGAGCGCGGTGCGGCGAGGCTTTCTCCGGAGATCGTCTCGCGGGAGCCCGCCACTCGCGACCGGACGGTGCCGCGTGGAGCCCGAACGACCCGTCGAGTGGTGGGCGAGGGTGCTGGCTGCGCCGCGGGTGCCGCCGCCTTTTGCGCCGGCGCCGCCGCGGCGGGGACCCGGGACCGGGTAACGGGCCGCGAAGGTTGTGGTGCCGGTGGAGGCTGGCGGCGCCGGGACGGTACGTCCCGAATGATGACATCCGGCTTATCCGGGCCGGCAGCCCGCGCCGCGCTCGCCGCCAGGAGCAGCATCAGCACGGCGATGCCGCAGATCGCGGCCGCCGCATGCCGCCTCACCAGGGAAACATCCTGCTCATACCGCCGAGACCGCGCCATGGGTACCGCTTTCCGAACTACTCTGGAGTTCAGCTTTACCCCAGGCGCCGCCCACTGAAACGACGCCGCTCCCCGGCAGCGGCTGCAAGCCCGCGGAGACCCGAATACCGCGGCACCGGACAGGACCGCGCCGGCGGGCGAGCCGCGGAACCGGGCGGATAGGCTACCGGTCAGCGCCCGCCGCGCCGTCGCTCCCGCCCGCTCCCGCCTGTCCGCCGGCACTTTCTTTCTCACCGCTTCCGGCCTGTCCACCGGCGCCGCTTTTTTCGCCCGTGCTCGCGGTGCCGCCCCCTCCGGCATCTCCGGCGGGCTCCGGCCGGCGCCGGAGCGCCCCGACCTCGCCGGGCGTGGAGACCGTCTCGATCCAGTTCGCCTCCGGGCCAATCGGAGACGCGGTGGGCGACGAGTCGCGCGGTGCTGCCTGCCGAGCCGACGCTGCCGGGGCCGCGTGACGATGCCGGCGCGGCCGAGGGCGCCGGGGGCGACTCATCGCCTGCACCTCGTCCGCGCTCACCTCGATTCGCTCGCCGGCAACCGCCGCCTCCGGCGATCGATGCCTCGGAACATCCCGCACCGTCACGGCCGGCTGGTCCCGGACGCCCTGCGGACCAAAGAGCGCCACCCCCCACGCCACGCCGCCGATGAGCGCGATCGGCACGTACCAGGCCCACGCGGGAAGCCGCCGCGCCGCCTGCACGCCCTGCTCGAGCCCTGCTGCCACCTGCTGGTGAAGTTGGTTGAGGTCCAGTTTCATCGCCGTTTTCTTCTCGTCCCGCCAACCCCTTGCTTTCCCACCGACGTGTCGCACGAAACGAGCGCGTCAGACGACACCGCTCCGGTTCTGGAAGCGCGCCTGAGTGTTGGGGGCCCTCCCGCGCCGATCAGTTCGGTTGGAGCGCGCCCGGCCGAAAAGCACCGCTCCACCGAACGAAGGGCACGTCCCCCGGATGCCGCCCGTCTCCACACTTCCCGTCCCGGAGCGAAACATTCGGCAGCCCGCGATGTGCTACAATTCGGCGCGCGTACCCGCACCCGGAACAGGGAATTTCCGAATGATCGACCTCCACTCCCACACCACCGCTTCCGACGGCTCCATGACCCCGACCGATCTGGTCCGGCACGCTTCCGACCTGGGGCTTTCGGCGCTGGGGATCGCGGATCATGACACCGTCGGCGGCCTGGAGGAAGCCACCACGGCCGCGGCTGCCCGGGGCCTCGAGCTGGTCCCCTGTATCGAGATCAGCGTCGACTACCCGCAGGGAGAGTTCCACCTGCTCGGTTATTATGTGGACTTCCGGAACCCGGAGTTCCTGGGACGGATCCAGTACCTCCAGGACAACCGCGTGAACCGTAACGCGGTCATGGTTCGGAAGATGCAGGAGCTGGGCTTTGCGATCACCATGGAGGACATCCTCGCGGAATCGGGCGGTGGTCAGGTCGGGCGGCCGCACATGGGCCGGGCGCTGATGAAGAAAGGGTATGTGAGCAGCGTCCAGGAGGCGTTCGACCGGTATCTCGCCGATGGGAAGCCGCTGCACGTTCCGAAAGTAAAGCTTTCGCCCGCGGAGGCCATCGACCTCGTGCACAGCGCGGGAGGCGTGGCCGTGGTGGCGCATCCGAAGTACATGGAGTACCCCACGGAGCGGGAGCTGGAGGAAGAGGTGACCCGGCTCAAGGCGTGCGGGCTGGACGGGCTGGAATGCTATTACAGCCAGCATTCGGAAGCCGAGACCGCGCAGTATCTGCGGCTGGCCGAGCGGCTCGACCTGCTCGTGACGGCCGGCAGTGACTTCCATGGGGTCAGCAAGCCGGACGTGCCGCTCGGGATCATTTATCAGGGTGCGGGTGGCGATGACGAGCTCCTCGCCCGATTGAAGGCCGCCGCCGGACGGTGAGCGGCGAGCGGCGACGGACAGCCCGCAGGCTCGGGTGCCCTTTCCGGTCTACCGGCCCTTTCCAATCCCCGGCGGATTGCGGCGCCGCCGTCAGTCCGGCTATCCGCCGGTGCCCGCATCGGAGTCGCCGCGGTCCGGGTCGATCCCCATTTTCCGGAGCCGGTCGAGCGTAACCTGCGCACCCCGGGTATCGCGAAGGGCGCGATAGGCGTCCAGCGAGCGCCGGAGCACCCATTCCCGGTCCGCCCCAGCGCGCTGCGCCCGTCCGAGCCAGAGGAGCTCTGCCCGATAGTCCTTACGGATGGCTGCCCGGTAGGCCTGCTCGGAGGTCCAGGTCTCGGACCATGGCGCCCAGAAGAGCGGGATGATCGAGGCGGCGAAGAGCAGCACCAGGGCGAGGCCCGACAGCAGCGGGCGCCATCTCCGCACGGTCACCGCGGCCACTGCCACGCCGAACAGCAGGCCGAAGAAGTGGGCCTCGTTCCCGATATTCGCCAGGTGCAGCGCCGACGCGATCCAGCAGCCGACGAGCCAGATCAGGAACAGCTTGATCGTCTGGTCCGGGAGATAGAAGCGGAATTCAGGATAATGCCGCCGGGCGATCCAACCGAAGCCCACCAGCGCATACCCGATGCCGGAGAGGCCGATGGAGGGCCAGGCGGCGGTGAACTGCGCGCTCGAGCTGACCCAGTCGGCGAGAATGATGAAGGCCAGATAGCGCGCCGAGCCGACCGCGCGCTCCATGGCATTCCCGAGGAGCCAGACCCAGTACAGGTTGAAAAAGAGATGCCAGAGCTCGAAGTGAACAAAGGCGGTGGTGAGGAGCGGCCACCAGGCTCCGGAGTAGATCTGGTGCGCTTCCAGTAATCCCCAGCGCTCCACCACTCCCGGCCTGTCCGGGCCGCCGGTCAGGAGGATGCTCAGCCAGATGACGGTGCTCGCCACGCAGATAAGCGTGGTCAGCGGCTGGGCCTGCCGCGCCAGATTGCGGAACAGCTGGCTCATGGCGGGGTTAGGACCACCGGGACACTGCGGAGCAGCTCCCGGTGGTTCGTTGGTCCGGGCTAGCCGTTCGCGCGCATCGCGTTGATCAGGATCTGCGCAACTTCCGGCCGGGTGAACTCCATCGGCGGCACTTCGCCGGCGCGGAGCATCTCCCGAACCTTGGTTCCGGAGAGGGCCACGTGGCTTTCACGGCCGTGCGGGCAGGTCTTTCCGCTGGCCATTCCCTCACACTTGGTGCACCAGAAGCTGTGCTCGAACTTCAGCGGCACGATCTCAATGGCGGAAGGATCGAACTGATCGAACAGGAGCTGCGCGTCGTAGGTTCCGTAGTAGTTGCCGACACCGGCGTGGTCCCGCCCGACGATGAAATGGGTGCAGCCGTAGTTCTTGCGGATGATCGCGTGGAAGATCGCCTCGCTCGGCCCGGCGTAGCGCATGGCCGCCGGGTTGACCGCCAGCATCGTCCGATCCTTGGGATAGTAGTTGTCCAGGAGCTCCACGTAGCACTTCATCCGGACGTCCGCGGGGATGTCATCCCCCTTGGTGGCGCCGACCAGCGGGTGGACCAGCAGGCCGTCCGTCATCTCGAGCGCGCACTTCTGGAGGTACTCATGCGCGCGGTGCATGGGGTTGCGCGTCTGGAACGCAACGACCGTCTTCCACCCCTTCTCGGCGAACGCCGCGCGGGTCTGGGTGGGCGTCAGGCGGTATTCCGGGAAGTCGCCGTACGGAGGCAGCGCCACGGCCGTGATCTCGCCGCCGAGCGCCGTGTCACCCTGGGCATAGACAGCCGCCACGCCCGGATGCGCCGCTTCGGTGGTCCGGTAGACGTTCTGCGCTTCCTTCTCCTTCTCCAGCGGGAACTTCTCGCTCACCCGCAGGACGCCGGCCAGCGTGGTGCCGTCCTGGTAATAGAGCGCCAACTCGCCGCCGACCTGCACCGCCGCGGAGAGCGCGTTTTCCGGCGCGAGAACAATCGGGATCGTCCAGGCAAGCTTTCCACCGGGAAGGTGGCGGGTGTTGATGACGCTCTGGTAGGCTTCCTGGCCCATGAAGCCCGTCAGGGGGCTCAGGGCGCCGATGGCGATCATCTCGAAGTCAGCGCCCTGCCGGTCGTTCAACACCAGCCGCGGCAGCTCCGCTGCGTGAGCGCGCACCGCCTCCGCTTCCGCTCCTTCCACCAGCCGGTTGACGAGGGTGCCGCCGTGCGGCGCGATCAATGAACTCATAAGACTCCTTGGGTGAGTGCTAGGTGATGGGGGTATGGCCTCAGGCATCGACAGCCGACGCCGGCACATCAGGATCCGGTGAGAAAGCTCTTCAGCTCCTCGTCGGTGTGGCGGCCAAAGAACTGCCGCAGATTCTCGCCCGCCCGGCGCTGCTCGCCGAACACGCGCAGCAGCCGCTCGATGGCCTCGGGGACCTCCACGGAGGCGCACCGGTAGCCGACCCGCCGGTTGAGGGAGGCATTGCGGCCGAGCGCGCCGCCCAGTGAAAAGTAGTAAGCGTCGACCATCTTCCCGTCCAGCTTGACCTTCTTGCCCTCGAGGCCGATATCGGCAATCCAGTGCTGTCCGCAGCTATTGGAGCAGCCCGTCACGTGGATCTTCAGGTGCTCGTCGAAGCCGGGCATTCGCTCATCCAGTTGACCCACGAGCCACTGGAGAAAGCCCTTGGTCTCGGTGATAGCCAGCTTGCAAAACTCGGTGCCGGTGCAGGCGATGCCGCCGCGCATGAAGGCGGAGCCCTGGACGGGGAGTCCGGCCGCCTCCAGCTCCGCCGCCAGGGCGGGAGCCTTCGCGTCCGGAATGTTCACCAGCACCAGGTTCTGCATGATGGTGGTGCGGAGCTCGCCGTTCCCGTAGCGATCCGCCAGCTCCGCCGCGGCGCGCATCTGCTCCGGCGAGATCCGCCCGCGGAGCACCGACGCGCCGACGTACGAGTACCCGGGCTGCTTCTGCCGGTGGATCCCCACGTGATCCCGGAAGACGTCCTCCGGCATCTCCTCCTCCACGCCGGGGTCCAGCCGGAAGCCGATCCGCCCTTCCAGCTCCTCGAGGAAGCGGTTCGGAGTCCAGTCGTGTCGCAGGAACAGGTACTTCATCCGGGCACGGGCGCGGTCTTCGCGCAGGACGTCTGAATCGCGGAAGATGTCGGAGATTCCGCGCACCACCGGTAACACCTGGTGCGGCTGCACAAAGGCGTTCAGGCGCACGGCCAGGAACGGCTCGGTGGAGAGGCCGCCGCCCACGCGCACGGAAAAACCGTGCTCTTCCCGGCCGCCGACCACCCGCCTGGCCGCCGTCATCCCGATGTCATTGATCTCGGGGTAGGCGCACCAGCTCCGGCACCCGGAAATGCTGATCTTGTACTTGCGCGGGAAATTGTAGTACTCCGGATTGCCGTACAGCATGCGCGCCGCTTCCGCGACGTAGGGAGAGGCGTCCAGAATCTCTTCCGCGTCCACGCCGGAGAGGGGACAGCCCGTCACGTTGCGCGTCACATCCCCGCATGCCCCCACGGTGGTGAGCCCATGCACCCAGAGCGTTTCCAACATCTCCGGCAGCGACTCAATGGAGACCCAGTGGAACTGGAAATTCTGCCGGACCGTGATGTCCGTGATCCCCCGGGCATGCTTTTCCGAGAGCGCGGCGATGGCCCGGAGCTGATGGGAGTGGAGCTTCCCGCTCGGCACCTTCACCCGGACCATGAAGTACGGGACGGCGTTTCCCTCGCCGCCCTTGCCTCCGGTGACACCCAGACCGTCGCCCTGGGTGTACACCCCCCACCAGCGGAAATAGCTGTTCCGCCACTCCGCGGGAATGGAGTCCCACCCATTCCGCGCAAACTCCCGGATCTCGTCCAGGTGCTCCCACGGGTTCTTCGCCCGCTTCAATCGCTCAGCGCGCTGGGCTTTGGTTTCCTTCACTTCCGGCTGGGGGGTGTCCATAGGGAACAGCTTTCGGATCGATAACGGTAGCAGTGATTCGAGGTGCCGGCTC
>CAYQDT010000070.1:6248-9520 GCA_964416225.1 uncultured bacterium | reverse complement strand
TCACAGCCGGACCTCCCGGGAGCGGGTGCTGTCGCTCCGGCCGGCGGGCACTACTATCGGGGAAGCGCACGAGCACCGCGGCTCTGGGAAAGGCGTTTCGTCTCCATATGCGGCGGCTATCTAAAACGCACTGGGCACCATGCCCCGCTTCCCCCCTTACCTAAGGAGAACACGATGCAGTTTCGCAACCTGAGTGCGGAGGAGCTCGAGGGCTCCGTCGACATTCCCGGGCTCAACGAGTGGCTGCGCACCGTCGGCGCCACGGACGCCACGGTGCTCATCCTCGCCCCTCCCGGAACCGGCAAGGCGGCCGCGGTCGGCAGACTCGCTCATAGGTTGGACCGGAACGTGCTGCTGTGCAATTTGATGGAGCTCTTCGACAACGACGATCCGCAGCACCAGCTCCAGAATCTGCTCCGGCTCTGTGAGGCGCAGCGAAAGAGCGTCATTTACCTGGATAAGCTGGACAAGGCGCTCGTCCAGTGGTCGAGGAATCGGAGCGGCGACCAGGGCCTCGCGGCGATGCTCGAGGAGTGGCTCGGTCACGCCAGAACGCGGCTCCTGGAGGACGAGTGCACCGTGGTCTTCACCGGACGGGACCGCGCCTCCGTTCCCGACAGCCTGGCGCGGAAGTTCGATAAGTGCCTGGCGGCGGCGTAGCAGGCAGCCGGGCGTTCAGGTACTGAAACCGCGGTTCCTGCCGCAGCGGCGGGCGCTCCATGCCGGCCGTCCGGGAGCCCGCGGCCCGGCGCCTGAACGCCCGCCTTGCGGGGAGACGTATGCGCTTCTTGCTCACCGCCTTTGAGCCGTTCGACGATACGGGCGTGAACTCCAGCCTCGAAGGCTGCCGGTGGTTCCTGGAGCAGTGGGGCTCGGAGTTCGACGTCCGCTTCGCGGAGCTCCCCGTGGCGTACGGTCCGGATGAACGCGCCGTGGAGCAGGCGCTGGCCGAAGCCGGCAAGGTCGACGTTCTGCTTCACACCGGCCAGCACGGCGGCGCGGCGGCGCTCCATGTCGAGCGGCTGGCGGTGAACGTCCGGTACCTCGAGGATGTGGTCAGCGGCCCCGACCTCGGCCAGCAGTTGATCGAGCCGGACGGGCCGGCCGCCGTGTTCGCCACCATCCCCGTCGAGCCGGTCGTGGCGGGGATTCGGGGGGCCGGAATCCCGGTCCGCCTTTCCAATCACGCAGGCATCTACCTCTGCAACCACGCGCTCTACCGGTCGGTTCGCCGGGCGGAGCGGGCCGGCAGCTGCCTGCGGGTCGGGTTCCTCCACGTGCCCCGGCTGCCGGAGCAGGCCGGTTTCGCCGGACCGTCGCTGACCCTGGATGCGATTGCCGGCGGGATTCACGCCGTCTTTCGAACGCTGGCCGCCTCCTGATCCGCCCCGCGCGGGTCTCCCGACATGCACCCGAGGGCGAACTTCCACCGCGCTCCGGCCGCGCTACTCGGTCACCGGCGAGAAGTGGACCACGGTGACCAGGTTCTCGGCGACCACGGCGCGGTCATACAGCATGCTGAGGAAGACAGCGAGCTCTTCATGCGTGCGCATCTCCGGGTTTTCGCGATCGATCTCCCGGGGGGTGAGCTCCGACAGCGGCTTCACGACCACCTGGTCGATGATCGCCGTAAACAGCTTCCGCCGCCGCCCGAAGCGCTGGCCGACCGTGATCCAAACCAGCTCGCCGGCCCGGTATTTGCTTCCCTTGTCGCCGAGGCGGATCGTCGCCGACTTGCGTCCCCGCAGCAGCATGTCCTCATAGACCGAGGAATAAAAATTGATCGCGTACATTGCGCCCTCTAACTGCCAGTGCCATCCGCGGACCGCCACCATTCGCGCGCGAGGGTCCGCACCATTATAGACCGTTTGCCTGGTCGCCTACCGCACCACAATCGGGAGCCGGACCGCCGTCCCGGGCCGCCTACCGAAGCCGATCCGCGGCCTCACTGACCGCGTTCCAGACGCCGCGCGGCAGATCCTCGTCCAGCAGCGACTGCAGCACCGGGGCGACGGAGCGGTCGCCGGTCTCCGCCAGGGCCTCGGCCGCGGCCGCCCGGAGGGACGGCGGGGCTTGAGACAGCAGCACGCACTGCAATGCCCGGACCGAGCCTTCGCCGCCCAGGCGCGCCAGGACCCGGCAGGCCCGCTCCCGCAGCGGCGGCGGGAGCGCCGCGTCCTCCGCCAGCTCCGCCGCGCGCTCCGCGTGCTCCTTCAGGTCGAAGCCGCCCACCAGCACCAGCCACGCCTGCGCGTGCTCGCCGCGGAGCGCGCGCTCGCTCCACGCCCCGCAGAGCTCCCGGACGCGCTCCGTCATGTCTTCCCGCTCGCCGGAGCGTTCCAGCGCGCCCTGCATCCGGTCCAGCTCCTCCGCCGTCTGCACGGGGTTCCCGGCGGCGGTCTCCAGCCGCAGGAGCAGCTCCCGGGCGCGTTCCCCCACGGTGGCGGGAGGCGCCTGGTCCCGCGCGCGCTGCGGGGGAGCGGATTTCTTGCCGGATCGATGTCGCATCAGGTTAGCCAGGAGTCGGTGAGCTTACAGCCTGGAATCGGAGCGCCGTGAGTCGGCGTCCGTGCGCCGGTTCGCCGCCCGGATACTGGCACCCCTCCAGCGGCCATTGATATCACTTCCGGCTCCCAACATGCCCGCAATCGGGCCATGAAAAAACCATCGCCCCGCTCGCCGGAGCGAGGAGGCGATGGTCGTTCTCGATCCAGGCTTGGCCGCTACGGGAGTGGGCGAACCCAGATCTGCGCGATCTCGAGGACCTTGTTCTCGTTCTGGATGCCGATGTAGGCGGGTCGATCCGGAAGTCCCGTGGCCTGGTCCCATGCCTGCCGGCCGTTGATGGCCAGGGTAGCAGTGCCGTTCTGCACCGTTACCTGCCAAACGTTCCAGTCGTTCGGATGGATCAGATCGTACCGGTTCCGGCTACCCTGGGTGCCGCCGATGCTGCCGACGTTGTCCCCCGGACCCATGTTGAGCTGCCAGTTGCCCCCGTCCGGCCATGGCTTCCCCTCTCCACTCGCCTTCAGGAAGACTCCGGCGTCGTTGGGGCCCGGGTTGGGGAAGCGCCACACGATCACCAGCGCGTAGTTGCGGTACTGCTGGTTGGTGCTCAGCCAGCCGTTGCCACCGCCCGTATAGCGCAGCAGTCCGTTCCGAACTTCCCAGTTGCCATCGTTCTTCACCGTGAAGTTGGACATATCCCGGCCGTTGAAGAGCGACTGCCAGGGTCCCGCGGTGGCGACGGTGGTGATCGGCCCGCCCGCGGC
>CAYQDT010000070.1:0-6148 GCA_964416225.1 uncultured bacterium | reverse complement strand
GCGGCCGGAAGCCGATCCGCGGCGATCCGTCGCCCGAACGTCTGCCGGCTTCCGGGCGGGGACTTCGCTTCCACCGCCACCAGCGCCGCCTCGATCTCCTGGTTGTTCGCCTTCTGCTTACCGTTCAGTGCCGTGCGGATGGCCTCGCCATACGCGTTCCACTTCCCGGTATTTGGCGCACCCATGTGGCACAGGCTGCAGTTCGCGGCGTTCAGCGCCGTCTTCCCGTTCGCCGTGTTGTAGTGCTGCTTGAAGACGGTGAGGTAATTCGGGCGCGCCATCGCGGGCGTCAGCATCCCGAACGCCAGTGCGGCCGTGCCGCCCCACCAGAGGGCTCGGCGCAGGAACATGCGGATCTCCTTTCGCGAAATCAGAGACTGTCGGCGCCGTCAGGAAGACCGGCGCTCCGTCCGGCCGCACGCGCGTCCCGCGAGTCGCACTCACCGATTCCGGGACCCCGGCCGGCTCAACCACGCAAGCACCCATCGCTCACGTACGAGGGCGGTTCGCGTCGCTCTGCGAGAACACCTGCAGAAAAATTGCTGCCGAGGAAGTACCGGGACGGCCGGCGATCCGTGCCGGGTGGAGGGCCGGTAATCGGCTCGGCATTCATCGCGACAAAACGGACCCAGGACGACAGACGTGCCGGGGATGAGAATGTCGAAAGCGCGCGCCAACGGCGAGCACCCGCGGCCTATCAGCAACCTCTCCCCCCTCGTCTCCGTGGCTCCGCGGTGAAAAATCCGGCTTGCGCCCCCGCGCGTTAGCCCGGCACGAAGTAGACATCCGTCGGACGAAACTGGGGGCGGCGGCGGAAGCGAGCGCGGACCGGCATCCCGATCCGGATCTCTTCCCGCTCGACGCCGATCAGGCGCGCGAGCAGCAGGGTCTCCACGCCCTCGAACTCAACCAGGGCCAGGTGATAGGGAGTCTCTCCGAGGAACGCTTCCCCTCCGTAGTAGCAGGTCGTCCAGGTATGGACGCGTCCCTGCAGCGGCAGCTCGACCCAGCGGGTTGCGGCCCCGCATTCGGCGCAGTGGCCGCGGGGCGTGGCGTACGTGCAGGCGCAGGAGTCGCAGCGGCTGCCCAGCAGCCTCCCGTGGGTCAGCGCCGCGAACCACGGGGAGTCCTGCGCGTAGGAATGCTCATAGTCGATCGTGTACTTCTCCACGAGGATGAGCGGATCGATCCCCAGAAGCGGGGTTGGCTCCTGCGGCTCGGGGAGCCGGGCGTTGCGGTCCATGGAGATCTCCCGGCGCCGGAAGTCCGGCGGAGGTCAGGCTCGCTCCAGAATGGAGACGGTCACACAGGCGCCGGTGCCCGCGTGGCTGTGGATCAGCCCGCGCCTTGCTGCCGGAACCTGCAGCGTGCCGTCGCCGCCGAAATGCTCTGCGATGCGTCCCTGGAGCTGCCAGAGGGCGAATACCGCCTGCATCAGGCCGGTGGCGCCGATCGGATGGCCGCACGCCAGCAGCCCGCCGGACGGGTTCACCGGGAGGTCGCCGCGGAGCGTGGAGCGGCCCTCCTCGATGAACCGGCCGCCTTCCCCGTAGCGGCACAGGCCGAGATCCTCGTAAGTCTGGATCTCGCTGCTGGTGAATGCGTCGTGCAGCTCGACAAAGCTCAGGTCGCGCACCGGGTCCGTGATTCCGGCCATCCGATACGCCTCTGCCGCGGCGATTCGGCCGGCGCGGCAGCTGTGCACTCCCGGAAAATCGTGCCCGGCGTCCTCCGCTCCCTCTTCCCAGGGAAAGCGGGAGAGTTTCCCACGGGGCCGGTCCGCCAGCCGCATCATATCCGAGCCGCACCCCACGCCGGAGACTCGGACAGGGCATGCGACGACCTTCCGCGCGGCGTCCTCACTCGCGAGAATCACGCACGCGGCTCCGTCCGACATTGCGCAGATGTCCAGCATCTTGAGGGGGTACGAGACATAAGGGGAGGCGAGCACCTGCTCGACCGTGACCGGATTCCGCCTTTGCGCATACGGGTTGTGGGCCGCGTTCGCGTGGGCCTTGACCGAGACCAGCGCCAGCTGGCGCTCCGTGGTCCCGAATTCGTGCATGTGTCGGACCACCATCATCGCGTAGTAGCCCGTGTAGAAGCCGCCCACTGGGTAATCGAAGTTCATGTCCGAAGCCTGCGCGATCAGCTCGTTGCCTTTCCAGGTGCTGACGCGAGACATCGTCTCGAACCCGAATGCGGCGCAGACGTCCATCCGGCCCGACGCCACCGCCTCCCAGGCGCTTTGAAAGCAGAGCCCGCCGGTCGCCCCCCCGCCCGCCACGCGCCGGCACGGCCGGGGGCACAGCCCGAGGTAGTCCTGCACCATCGCCTCCGCCATCGCCTGGCGGGTGAAATGCTCCGAGAAGTAGGAGCAGACGGAGCCGTCGATCCCGGCCCGGGTCAAGGCCGGCACGTCCGCCATCGCCTGGTCGAAGGCCTCGCGGACCATCCACCGGAAATCGGCGTCGGGTCGGCGCTTCACAAACGGCGTGATGCCGCCGGCAATCACATACACGGGACGGGAGGTGGTGGATGGCATAGGCGCTCCGCAGGTGCCGCCTGATCGGCGCGGGCGACAGCAGGCTGGGTTCGGAGCGGGCCGGACCGGGACCGTCCGAAGCTATTTCCGCTTCAAGAACCGGCCCATGGCGGCTTCGCGCTCCGGACGGTCGAAGAGCTCCACGAAGAGCTCCGTCTCCAGCAGCAGCCCCTCCTGGAGCGAGGTGACGGAAGGGGCGCGAAGCGCCCGCTTGATGACCGTGAGAGCCAGCGGATCTTTGGCCGCGAGCGTCCGGGCGAGGGCCGTGCCCTCTTCGCGAAGCGACGCCCCCGGGAAGACGCGGTCGCAGAGGCCCCAGGAGAGCGCCTCGGCCGCCGGCACCCGCCGGCCGGTCAGGATCATGTCGCGCGCCCGCCCGTAGCCGATGCGCCGCTCCGCCCGCTGGGAGCCGCCCCAACCCGGCAGCACCCCAAGGTCGACCTCCGGAAGGCCAAACTGCGCGGTGTCGGCCGCAAGGACCAGGTCGCACGCCAGCGCGAGCTCGCAGCCACCTCCCAGTGCGTAGCCGTTGACCAGCGCGATCACCGGCTGGGGCGCATCCTCCAGGAGCTGCGCTACCTCTTTGCCCAGCTCCATCAGCGTCCGGATCCCCGCCGGGTCCTGCTCCGCCATTTCGGCGATGTCCGCCCCGGCGGCGAACGCTCGCTCCCCGGCACCCGTCAGGAGCAGGACCCGTGTCTCCTCGGACCGGATCGCGTGGGAGATCCGCAGCCGCAATTCCCGAAGGGTCAACCGGTCCAGCGCATTCAACTTCTCGGGCCGGTTCACCTCAACCCAGGCCAGCCCGTCCTCATGCCACGCCCGCACCTGATCCATCATGCTCTCCCAACGGCATCACCGTTCGCCCGCCCTGGAGGGTAGTTTCGGCCGCGCCGCCGCCGGGTAACACGGACCGGTTCCCTCTTGAGCGCCCGCTCGGTTCACAGCCAACGGTGCCCTTTCCCTCCCAAGCAGTAATGAAACATTCTTCCCGCCTTTTCAGCCGATTCCTCGCGGGTGTTCTCTCGTTTTCAGCTCTTTCGCTCACTTCGCGCCCCGCGCGTGCCTGGCAGGTCCCGGCCGAGACGGGAACCAGCTTCAAAGCTGTCGCCGCGGACTCCCGCGGAGCGGTGGTGGCCGTGGGTCAGCGCCAGGATGGCCGCGGCGGGAACGCGCTCTACGTTGCCCGCTACAGCTCGACCGGCCGGCTGCTGTGGCGCACGGCGGAGGGGAACGGCACCGTGAGCCAGCCCGCGGAAGGGCTTGCCGTGACGACGGACCCGAAGGCGGATGTCTACGTGGCGGGCACGCTCGCCGGCCCCACCGGCACCCAGCCCGTGGTGGTGAAGTATTCCGGCACCACGGGAAAGCGGCTCTGGCTGGCAGCTCCCGATCCGCGCGCCGGGGTCGCCGAAGCGATTGCACTGGATGGGAAGGGAGATGTTACGGTCAGCGGCTACGTGCTGGGCGATGACGGGCCGCACGGGTGGGTTGCACGGCTGGACGGCACCGCGGGCACGGTGCGCTGGACGTGGGCGCCGGCACCGGGCGACATCCGGGCCGTCGCCGTCGACGGGAACGCCGACGTTTACGGAACGGGCCGCCTGGTGGCGGTGAAGCTGTCCGGCGCAACGGGTGACACGCTCTGGCAGGTGCGGTCGGCGGCTCCCGCCAGTGCTCAGCTCGGTTTCCCCCTGATGCGGGCCGTCTCCGTGGACCGGGGCCGCGTGCTCGTCGCGGGGGCTCTGCGCGACTCGCTCCAGGATACCCGCGCCTTTTACGCTGCGGCACTAAGCCCGGACACGGGCGCGTTTCTCTGGGAGCACGCCGGCAGTCCCACCTTCGGCGGCGACACTGCCAGCGCCATTGCCAGCGATCCGTCCGGAAGCCTCTTCGTGGCGGGTGAGCTGAACGGCATGCCCGCCGTTCAGAACCTGAACGGGGGGGACGGGAGCGCCGTCTGGACCGTGGAGCCGTGGCCGGCCGGTGCCGCGCCCTGTTCGGTCCCTGCGGTCGCGGCGCTCTGTGCCGATCCCCGGGCGGTGTATGTGAGCGGCCTTTCCACCGCGGGCAGCGCCGCGGTGACCGCCGTGACCCGGACCGGCACCCGCCGCTGGACCGTGAGCCTGGGTGTGGGAACCGTGACGGCGCAAGCCATGAACAGCCGCGGACAGCTCTTCATCGTCGGGGCGTTCACCGCCCGGGGCGGATCGCAGCAGACGGCAATCGTCGGCCTGACCGGAGCAACCGGCCGGGATCTCCCCGGCCGCGCGCGCTAGCGGCACGGACGACGGGGGCGCCGCTCCAGCGTCGCTCGCCGCTGCGCGTCCGGACCGCCGCCCGATCCCGCTCGTCCGGTCGGCCGGACGCGGCGCGGATGGTATAACTCTCGGGACTTGCGTGAGGACCCGGGGGAACAGCGTCATGCGGATCGGCGACATCGAGCTGGAAGTGATCAGCGGCGGAGCGTTCAAGCTGGACGGCGGAGGCATGTTCGGAATCATTCCCCGGATGCTCTGGTCTCGCCAGTACGCGCCGGACGACCGCGGCCGGATCGCGCTCGACACCAACTGCCTCCTGATCCGCACCGGCGACGAGGTGGTTCTGGTCGATACCGGAAACGGCTCCAAGCTCGGTCCGAAAGAGCGAGAGATCTTCTCGGTGGCGCCTGGGAACCCCCTCCTGGACCACCTCGCCGCGCACGGCGTGCGTCCCGAGGAGATCACCCTGGTCCTGCTCACCCATCTTCACATGGACCACGCCGGCGGCGCCTCCCACCAGTCGGGCGATCAGGTGGTCCCATCCTTCCCGAACGCCGCGATCGCCGTCCAGCGCTCCGAGTGGGAAGACGCGCTCCACAACCGCAGCCACATGCGGACCAGCTACCGCCTCGAGAACCTGGAGCCGCTCGGACAATCGGGCCGGCTGAAGCTCCTGGACGGCGACGGGGAGGTGACCCCCGGCGTCTCAGTGCACGTGACCGGCGGCCACACCCGCGCCCACCAGTGCGTCTTCGTGCGGAGTCGCGGTGAGACAGCGCTATTCGCAGCGGACATCTGCCCGACCCCGGCCCACTTCCGCCCACCCTATAACATGGCGTATGACCTGGACCCATACGCGACGATGCAGGTCAAGGCGGACCTGCTCACCCGCGCCGCGCGCGAAGACTGGCTCGTGCTGTTCGACCACGAGCCGGTGCAGAAGGTGGTCCGGGTACGCCTGGAGGACGGGCTTCCCGTTCCCGTAGCGGTACCGGCGGAATCACCGGAGCCGTAGCCCGCCGTGACCCGGAGCATCCCAGGACCCGGGACTCCCTCACCAGCAGAAAGACTACCGAGCCAGCGGCCAGCCAGAAGTCCAGCCCCGCGGAGACGCGGAGCCAGCACCAGACGCCAAAGGCAGCAAAACCCGGTGACGCCCCCAATGGCTGCCGGTGCTGTGCGTTCCCCAGCCGCCGCAGGCGGCGGAGCTGTGACGCCCCCGGCGGGTGCCAGCCGAGAACCCCTCCCAAGCCGCCGCCAGGCGGCAAAGACTGTGACGCCCCCAGCGGGGGCGTGGCTCGACAGCGCTCCTCCCCACCCGTGCACGCCCGGCCGGCAGCCA
>CAYQDT010000069.1:4947-9541 GCA_964416225.1 uncultured bacterium | reverse complement strand
GAAGCGACCAGAGGGGCCCCCCGCCGCGGGAGGGTGGGGAGGAGCGATTAGGGCCGGGGGGTGCCTCGCCAGGAGGTACCCGCCCGAACCCCCGGCCAATAAGAAAGTCACCAACAGAAGCAAGCAGCACCCACCAGCGCAGCGGATACAGCCCACGATCCGAACCGGCGTCCGGGCGCTACGGCAGCTTCATCACCCGGACCTGGATCCGCGTCCCCTTCAGCGCGTCCGCCACCTCCTGGGGATTCGCCTGGCCCTGGTGGTACGGGACCAGGAGCTTCGGCTGGAACGCCCGCGCCGCCGCGGCCGCCTCGGCGGGCGGCATCGTGTACGGAAGATTGATGGGAAGGAACGCCACGTCGATGTGCTTCAGCGCCTTCATCTCCGGCGTGCCTTCCGTGTCCCCCGCGAAGTAGATCCGCCGGTCGCCGAAGGTGAGGACGTAGCCGTTATCCCGCCCCTTCGGGTGGTACTGCGTGCGCACGATGTTGTACGCCGGCACCGCCTCCACTTCGGCGTCGAGCACCTTCCGGCGGTCGCCGTTCTTCATGATCACGGCCCCGCTGAGCTTCTGCGCGGAGCTGGGGTTGGCGACGAGCACCGTCCCCTCCTTCCGGAGGGTCTGGATCCACTTCGGGTCCAGGTGATCGCCGTGCTCGTGCGTGATGAGGATGGCATCCGCCTTCGGATACTCCTCTCCCGCGGGCAGTTGGGCGGGATCCAGGTAGTAGTTCCGGCCCTTGAACTGGAGCAGCACCGACGCGTGCTTGATGGGCCGGATGGTCAGCGGGCCGGCGCTCGTCCGGACGGTGAAGGCTTCCGGAGCCTGGGCGCCCGCCGCGGCGGCGAGCAGCAGGCCGAGGAGCGGGGCAGCGAGGAGGCGCGACATAGGATGGATCTCCGGGGTGCGACGGGATTCTCTGCCTCACGGTCAGCGGCCGGAGGCTCCATTTCCTGCCGGCTCCCGCGCGCGTCGGGAAGGAGAGCGCGTCGGGCGGCCCGAACGCCTGATCGTTCATCGATTTGGCCGCTCCTTTCAGCCCGGAGGAGAGCCGCGTCCAGGGGAGAGGGTATGTCTTCAGCATGGAGGAGTTGGGCAGCGGTGGCGCTGCCGCTCATTCTGGTCGCCGTGCCCGCGCACGCGGCGCTCAAGGCGGACGAGCTCCGCTGCGAGTATCTTGCGAATCCGATCGGGCTGGACGAGACGGCGCCGCGCCTCTCCTGGCAGCTCCACTCCGGGGAGCGCGGCGCGAGGCAGGCGGCGTACCAGGTGCTCTGCGCCCGGACCCCGGAGGACCTCGCCGCCGACCATGCCGACCTCTGGGACAGCGGGCGCGTGGCCTCGGACCAATGCAACCAGGTGGTCTACCGCGGTAAGCCGCTGGGGCCGGGCGCGCGCTGCTACTGGAAGGTGCGGGTCTGGGACCCCAGGGGCCGGGCAAGCGGCTTCAGCCACGCCGCCTACTGGGAGATGGGCCTGCCGGCGGCCCGGTGGACGGCCCGCTGGATCGGGCTGCCGGGCAGCACGCCGGGGGCCGTGGCCCTCGGCGTGGAAGGGGCGCGCTGGGTGTGGTTCCCGGAAGGGGAGCCGGCCCGCAGCGCGCCCGCGGGGAATCGCTACTTCCGCCGTGAGATCCAGGTGGACCGCAGCCGC
This sequence comes from uncultured bacterium, assembly GCA_964416225.1. Lineage (GTDB taxonomy): Bacteria > Armatimonadota > SYMT01 > SYMT01 > SYMT01 > CAYQDT01. Next base: position 7,887 of record CAYQDT010000069.1, on the reverse strand, counting down.
AAGCTGGTGGCCGCCCGCGCGCTGCTCGCCGTGGACAACAGCGCCACGCTCTACGTGAACGGACAGGAAGCGGGCCAGGCCTCCGGGTGGACGGACGCGCCCTCCTTCGACGTGCGGGGGCTGCTGCAGCCCGGTGCCAATGTCCTGGCCATCGAGGCGAACAACGCCACCGAAGGACCGGCCGGGCTGCTCGGCCGGCTGCGTCTCGACTATGACCGCGGTCCCTCGCAGACGGTGGATGTGGACGAGAGCTGGCTGGCCGCGGATACCCGCCGGAACGGCTGGAATCTGCCGGGCGACGCCGCGGCATCCGCCGGCACGCCATGGAAGCGGGCTCGGGTTCTGGGCGCGGTCGGGATCGCTCCCTGGGGCATGCCCCACCTCGTCTCGAGCGCGGCGGCGTCGCCCTGCTCCTACCTGCGCCGGGAGTTCACGGTGGAGAAGCCGGTGAAGGAGGCCCGGGCGTACGTGACGGCGCTGGGAACCTACCAGCTCTACCTGAACGGCCGGCGGGCCGGGAAGGACGTCCTCGCTCCGGGGTGGACCGACTACCGGCGGCGGGTCCAGTACCAGACGTACGATGTGACCTCCCTGCTGAAAAACGGTCCGAACGCCGTCGGCGCCATCCTGGGCGACGGCTGGTACGCGGGGTCCCTGGGCTGGGCGCTGGCGCGGAACAATTTTGGACCCGGCCCGGCGCGTCTGCGGATGGAGCTCCACGTGCGCTATGCGGACGGCAGTGCGGACGTGGTCCGCTCGGACGAGCGGTGGCGTGCCGCGGAAGGCCCGATACGCGAGTCCGACATCTACGGCGGGGAGACGTATGACGCCCGGATGGAGCTGTCCGGCTGGAACGAACCGGGCGCCGGCACCCCCGGCGGTACCTCCGGCGGATGGAAGGGCGTCACCGTCTTCACCGACCAGAACCCGGAGCTGAACGCGGAGCAGGATAACCCCATCCGCGTGGAGACGGAGCTCCCCACGAAGAGCATCACCCAGCCGAAGCCCGGCGTCTACGTTTTCGACCTCGGCCAGAATATGGTCGGCGTGGCCCGGCTGAAGGTGAGCGGCCCGGCGGGGACCGAGGTCCGGATGCGGTTTGCGGAGGTCCTGAATCCGGACGGCACGGTGTACCGGGAGAACCTCCGCCGCGCCCGGGCCACCGACACTTACATCCTGAAGGGGGATGGACCGAAGGGGGATGGACCGAAGGGGGATGGACCGAAGGGGGATGGAGTAGAGGTTTTCGAGCCGCACTTCACCTACCACGGCTTTCGGTACGTCGAGGTGACCGGGTTCCCGGGGGTGCCGCGGAAGGAGGCCCTCACGGGGCTGGTGTTCCACAGCTCCATGCCGTGGACCAGCCGCCTGGAGACCTCCAGCCCGCTGGTGAACCGGCTCTACCACAACATTAGCTGGGGCCAGCGCGCCAACCTGATGAGCGTCCCCACGGACTGCCCGCAGCGGGATGAGCGGCTCGGCTGGATGGGCGATGCGCAGATCTTCGCGCGCACCGCCTGCTGGAACATGAACATGGCCCCGTTCTTCACGAAGTGGATGCGGGACATCGTCGACTCCCAGTCGCCGGAAGGGGCGTTTTCGGACGTCTCCCCGCGGGTGGTGGACATGGCGGACGGCGCGCCCGCCTGGGCGGAGGCAGGCATCGTCATTCCATGGACCGTCTACGAGTGCTACGGCGACACGCGCATCATCGAGCGCAACTACGAGTCGATGAAGCGCTACCTGGACATGCTCCACCGCGCCAACCCGAATCTGCTCTGGCTGAAGCGCCGGAACAACGACTTCGGGGACTGGGTGGCGGCGGGTGAGGCGACGAACAAAGACCTGATCGCCTGTGCCTACTTCGCGTACGACCTCCGGCTCTTCTCCCGGATGGCGGAGGCCATCGGACGGACCGCGGACGCGCATGCCTACGGACGCCTGGCGGATGAGGCCCGCGACGCGCTCAATCACCGCTTCCTCCGGGAGGACGGAACCTATCTCGGCGATTCCCAGACCACCTACGCGATGCTCCTGGAGATGGGCGTCGTGCCGGAGGCGCGGCGGGCGGAGATGGGCCGCCGGCTGGAGACCACGATCCGCCGCCGCGGTACGGTGCTCTCCACGGGCTTCATCGGCACGAAGTTCCTGCTTCCGGCCCTCACGGAGACCGGCCATAACGACGTGGCCTACACGCTCCTCGAGAACACGAAGTACCCCTCCTGGGGCTACATGATCCAGAAGGGCGCCACAAGTATCTGGGAGCTCTGGAACAGCGACTCCCAGGGCCCCGCCATGAACTCCCGGAACCACTTTGCGTTCGGCTCCGTGGCGGAGTGGATGCAGCGGTTCCTCGGCGGCATCGATACCGCGCCGTCCCAGCCGGGCTACCGGTTCATCCGCATCCGCCCGCAGCCGGGCGGCGGCCTCACCGCCGCGCGCGCCGAGTATGACTCGATCTACGGGCCGATCGTCTCGGATTGGCGGATCGAGGACGGCGCGCTCACGCTGCGGGTGAACGTTCCGGCCAACACGGAGGCCATGGTCGAGCTGCCGAAGCGCGGTCTGAGCCGCGCGGTGGTGACGGAAGACGGGCGGACGGTCTGGGCGGGCGGGCAGCCGGCGAACTCGGGCCGGATTCGCGGCATCGCCGGCGGGACGGAAACGGCGGAGAGTGTGGCGCTCCGGGTAGGGAGCGGCAGCTACACCTTCCGAATCAGCGCGCCCTGATCCGGAACGCACCGCGCGGATCCCGCGCAACCCGGCGGCGGAGCCCGGCATCCCCGCTGCCGGGGTCCCAGGTGAGCGTAAGGCCCCAGCCGGTGAACAGGCTGAATGTCACGGGCCCCCCGGAACCGCGAAGGGACGGCATACTCAATATCTCTGGGAGCGCTCGAAGAGCGGGACCAGGGCGCGGTGCACCTGCTCGGGGGTCAGCGG
>CAYQDT010000069.1:0-4937 GCA_964416225.1 uncultured bacterium | reverse complement strand
CGCAACCCGGCGGCGGAGCCCGGCATCCCGGATGCCGGGCTCCCTTGCCGCTGGGAGCCTCGGCCTCGCTCCGTCCGGAATCAGGCAACTCTCGCCGGGCGGGGAGGGTTTCCAGTGCGCGAGCCTAAACAAACTCTTAGTGCATTCCTGCAGGGAGAGAGCTCCCCGGACGAGCTCTCCCGGCCGGCGATTTTGGACGGCGCTTAGGGCGGTCTGTATAATTCTCGCAACAGGCGGGGGACTACCTCGCCCGTGGGATCTGAAAGGGGGAACCCCCGTTGATGGACAGCACCCGAATCATCGGTCCGATGGGCGACCAGACCCAGCTCTCCGGCTACGCCGGCGGGTTTGACCCGGGCCGAACCGCGATGGGCGCTCCGCCCTCCGCCCTCTCGCTGCAGGTGATTGCCGGTAATCAGCACGCGCTCGCGGGGCGGAGCAGCGCCGAGCACGCCCTGGTGCAGATCGATGCCTCGGCGATGATGGTCGGCCGCCGGAGCCCCCTCAACCTCTGCCTGGTGATCGACCGCAGCGGCTCCATGGAGGGCGAGCCCCTGGAGTACGTGAAGCGGGCCTGCGGGCACGTCGTCGACCTGCTGGATCAGAACGACATCCTCTCCATCGTGACCTTCGAGGAGCGGGTGGACGTGGTGATGCCTGCCCGGCGCGTGTTGAACAAGGGGCTCATCAAGGAGCACATCAACCGCATTCAGCCCGGCAATACCACCAACATCTACGAGGGTCTCGTGGCGGGCGCGTCCCAGGTGGCGTCGGTCCGCAGCGAAGGCTACATCAACCGCGTGGCGATCCTGACGGACGGCGAGCCGACGGCCGGGGTGAAAGACTACTCCTCCATCGTCGGCGCGGCGGCGGAGCAGCGCTCCCGCGGCGTCTCGGTGACCACGCTCGGCTTCGGCCCGGAGTACAACGAGGAGCTCCTGGCCGGGATGGCGAAGCGCGGCGGCGGGAACTACTACTACATCGCGCGGCCGGAGCTGATTCCCGAAGTGTTCCGGACGGAGCTGGAGCAGCTCCTCACCACGGTGGCGAAGAATATCCGGCTGCGGCTGGTGCTGGGAAGGTGGACGGACGTCCGGCAGATCTTCGGGCAGCAGCCCGTGCTGGGTCCGCGCACGGCGGAGGTTCAGCTCCCGGACCTGGAGCGCGGCGCGTCCCAGCGCACGCTGGTGGAGCTCAGCCTGGGGCGGCGCCCCGCGGGCGTCTACCGCGTGGCCCGGGTGGAAGTCTATTATGACGACTGCGTGACCGGCGCCTTCAACCAGCGGCTGGAAGGAGACCTCGTCTTCAACTTCACTCCGGATGCCGCGCTCGTGCAGTCCGGCGTGAACGGCACCGTGCAGCGGGAGATCGAGCTGGCCCGGGCCTCCCGGAACCTGGAGCGCACGATGATGGGTCTCAAGACCCAACAGCTCACCGCGGCGCACGCCCTCGCGGACCTCCAGCGCACGCAGATGCTGCTGAACCAGTCCGGGATGGCGGAGCAGGCCGGCGAGATCGGCCAGGCCATTCAGGGGCTCCGCACCGGATCCGGCGACGTCGAGAAGACGCTCATCGGCACGATGCTGGACATCGATCTCGGCAAGCGCAAGGGTTAGGGGCACCGGGGATCGGCGTCGGGGCGTCGGGGGTCGGGCCGCGGGTGCGGGTCCCGAGAGCCCGCTTCCCGGCGCCGGGCTCCCCATGGCCAAGGAGACCACGGTGGAAGAACGAACGATCATTGCCCCCGATTTGCCGGGTGTGGAGGTGGGTGACGCAACCCGGGTCATTCAGGCGCCCATGGGGCCCGTGGGGCAGGTGGGCTATGACGACCGGACACAGCAGGCCATCACGGTCGCCTGCCCGGTATGCAGTACCCCGAACGGTCCGGCGGAGCAGTATTGTCAGGACTGCGGCTTCCTGTTCGGCTCGGCGCCGGGAGCGGTCGAGCCGCTGCCGGATGCCTCGCTCCTTCCCCGCCTGGTGGACCCGAGCGGGCGCGAGTTCATCCTGAACCCGGGCGCCAACACGGTGGGCCGGGACGCGGCGGATGTGTTGATCCCGGATGCCACGGTCTCGAGGCGGCACGCCCAGTTGATGCTGGAAGGGAGCCAGCTCACGGTGGAAGACCAGGGCAGCACCAACGGCACCTCCGTGGGCGGCCGGAAGCTCACCCCCGGCGAGCGGGCCGTCGCCTACAGCGGCGATACCGTCAAGTTCGGCAGCATCACCCTCACGCTGCTCCTTCCGGGTGGCGATGCGCGTCCCGCCGCGCTCCCCCCCGGGGATACCGAGGCTCCGGCTCCCGAGGAGCGGGGTGCGCCGGTGGGTTCCCTCAGCCTGGCGGACGGCACCGCGTACCCCCTCTATGCAGGCACGAACAACGTGGGCCGGCGCAGCGGCAACCAGATCCAGATCACGGACGCCTTCGCCTCGGGCAAGCACGCGGAGGTGATCGCCCGGCCGGACGGTACGGTTCAGGTGGTGGACCTCGGCAGCACGAATGGGACCTACATCGGGGGTGAGCGGCTTGCGCCGCAGGCGCCGGTCACGCTCACCGAGGGGATGGCGGTGACGTTCGGCAAGACGCCCCTCACCTACCGCTCGGCCGGTGGTGATCTCGCGGCCGCCGTCCCCGCGGGCCCCGGCAATGAGACCTCGGTTCCGGATACCGGCGGCGCGCCGGAGGGCGGGATCTCCTGAACGAGGAGGGAGGAGCCGCGCGTGCCCTCCCTCCGGTTGCCGCTCCGCGCCGTCTACCGCGAGGTGCCCTGAACAGACCATGTCCGACGAGCAAGACATCACCGCCCCCTTCGAAACGGAAGCCATCCAGGCCGGCTGGGCCGCCCGGTCCTCCGCCCGGCCGCGCTCCTACGCGTACATCGCCTACGGTGCGAAGACGGACCTCGGGCGGGTGCGGGAGAACAACGAGGACAAGTTCGACTACATGGAGCCGGACGAGCCCTCCGTCCTGGCGACGAAGGGCCGGGTCTATGCCGTCGCGGACGGGATGGGCGGGCACTCGGCCGGACAGGTCGCCTCGGAGCTGGCCCTGAACATCTTCATCCGCTCCTATTACGCGGACACCCGCCCGGACGTCGAGGCCAGCCTCCAGCGCGCCGTGCGGGAGGCCAATAGCTACGTCGTGGACGTTGCCCGCACCATTCCGGGGCGCAACGGGATGGGGGCCACGCTCACCGCCGCCATCGTGCGCGATGACGACCTCTTCCTCTCGCAGGTGGGGGATAGCCGCTGTTACCTGCTGCGGGACGGCCGGCTGGACCAGTTGACGGAGGACCACTCCTGGGTAGCGGAGCAGGTGCGCGCCGGTGCGATGACGGAGGACGAAGCGGAGCAGTCGCCGTTCCGGAACGTGATCACCCGCTCGATGGGCGGCGCGCCGGAGGTCGAGCCGGATCTCACCGCCGTGAAGATCCAGGTGGGGGACCGCTATCTGCTCTGCTCGGACGGCCTGAGCGGGATGGTCCCGGCCGGGGAGATCGCGGAGTTGCTGGCGAGCGGCTCTCCCAGCGTGGCGGCCTGGAACCTGATCGAGCGGGCCAACCAGTATGGCGGCCGCGACAACATCACTGCGTTCGTGCTCCACGTGGTGGATCTGCAGCCCTGGCCGGAAGCCGGCGAGGCGGATGAGAGCGGAGCGGCGCCGGGCGACGGGAGTGTCCGGATGTCCGAGGCCCCCGCCGAGCCGCTGGCCGCTCCATCCTCGTCCAACGGGCATGCGAGCGCGGTGGCGCACCCGGCCGGCGGCGCGGCGGCGGAGCCGCCGGCGAAACCGGGATCCGGAGCCGCGAAGGGCGGCCTGATGGGCCGGCTGTTCCGACGCGCCTGAGACGGGCCCGGCGCGCCCGCTCCGGGCAGGACCCTGCTCCGGAGCCGTCGGCGTGCGTTGACCGGGGCGAGGTCCGTGGGTAGAATCCCCTCGTCGAGTGTCGGACGGGCTACATCCGGTTGCAGTGACGGTTGCGCCCGAGAAACGGCTGGAGTGGAGTGCAGGCCGTCAACACGTTAGGGCGTTACCACATCATCCGCGAGCTTGCCCGGAGCAACGACATCGTCTACGAGGCGATCGACCCCGCTTCCGGCAAGAAGGTCGCGCTCAAAGAGCTGCTGATCGCTCCGAATCTCGCGGGCCAGGCGAGACAGGACCGCATCCAGCGCTTCACCCGGGAGGCGCGCGCCGCCGCGCGTCTGAAGCACCCCAATATCGTCCGGATCATCGATCACGGCCAAGTCCAGGGGCGCTATTACATCGCCATGGAGTTCCTGGAGGGCCAGTCTCTCCGGGACGTCCTCCGCCAGCGCGGCACGCTGCCGCTCCAGGAAGCGCTCCGCATTGCCGCCGCCGTGGCGGACGGCCTGGATTACGCCCACAAGAACGGCGTCGTCCACCGGGACGTCAAGCCGGACAACGTTCACCTGGAGCCGGACGGGCGAGTCGTTATCACGGACTTCGGCATCGCGCGCCTCACCTTCGAACCTTCCCTCACGGCGGACGGCCAGATCTTCGGCACGCCCAGCTACATGTCGCCGGAGCAGATCGCCGGGAAGGAGATCGACAAGCGGAGCGACCTCTTCTCGCTGGGCGTCATGCTGTATGAGATGGTGGCCGGGCGCAAGCCGTTCACCGGCGACAGCGTGATCACCATCACGTACAACATCATGAACGTGGAGCCTGCGCCGATTGCGGGGGTTCCGGCCGGGGTCGATCAGATGGTCCGCCGGGCCATCGCCAAGGAAGCGGAGCGGCGGTATCGGACCGCGGCGGAGCTGGCGGAAGACCTGCGCCAGGTCATGCAGGGGAGGACGCCCCGGTTTGCCGCCGTCCCGCTCCCGCCGAGCGCGCCGGCCTCGCGTGCCCCGCGGAGTGCGGCCCCGCCCCCCCCGCGGCGGCCCTCCCTCCCGAACGGCGGCGGCGCGCC
>CAYQDT010000068.1:0-9578 GCA_964416225.1 uncultured bacterium | reverse complement strand
GCTCCTCTTCGGAGAAAACCCATCTCAGTCGCGCCAGCTCGTCCGCGTCAACCCCGATCGCGCGTCGGATCGTCACGTCGTTCGGCATCGACGCCTCGCCCGTCAACCCGCCAGGCGCAGCGCAGCGCCGACCACCTGCGTCCACATTTCCCACGTCAGCACGCCGGTGTTCGTGTTCTGCCGGCTCGGGTGATAGCTGTCCACGAGGAGCATCGGCCGGCCGGGCAGCGCGTGGACGGCGCCGTGCCGGAACGCGTGGGACGCCGGACGCTCGCCGAAAAGCGTTAGCGCGGAGTCGTGGGCCAGCTTCCCGAGGGCCAGGATCACCCGCACGTCGCGGAGCAGCTCCAGCTCGCGTCCCAGGAAGCCCCGGCACGCGGCGAATTCGGCCGTGGTGGGTTTGTTGCCGGGAGGCGCGCACCGCACCGCGTTGCTGATCCAGACCCCGTCGAGATCCAGCGGCTGGTCACGGCTCACGGAGTCCGGGGCGGAGGCCACCCCCAGGGAGTGGAGCGCGCGCCACAGCCAGCTGCCGGAGGCGTCGCCGGTGAAGACCCGCCCGTGCCGGTTGCCGCCGTGAAACGCGGGCGCGAGACCCAGGATCAGCAAACGGGCCCCGGGGTCGCCGAAGCTCGGGACGGGGCGAGACCAATAATGCGGATGGGAGACGCGGGAGCCCGCGAGGTATTCGGCGAGACGGGGGCAGCGTTCGCAGCGCTCGATTTCGTCAGCCAGCAGGGTCAGGGGTGTCACGCCTCAGTATAGGCGCGGGGCGCGGCGGTGCGCCGCCCGGCAGGAAGGCGCCGGACCCCCGCGCGCCGAACGGTCACGGGGAGTCCGATATGCGATACCAGGTCCACGCAGCACTCTTGTTCATCCTCGCCGCCGGTCCCGCGGGCGCCGTCATTCCGGCGGTCCACGGCAAGCTACCGCCGCTCATCAGCACCACCGCGCGGGACGCGGAGTGCGGAGCCGCCGAGCTCCGCCTGGCGCGCTTCATCCGGGCGCTCCAGCTCGACCACCGCGTCGACGCCGCGCAGTTTTTCTCCATTCGGGTCAGCCCGGAAGAGCGGCAGCAGTTCGTGGAAGGGCAGTGGCCGGGGCGGGCGATCGGCCGGAACAACGACGTGAGCGCGGTGCTGTTCCAGAAGGACCTGCAGATCCGCACTCGCAACCGGTTCACGGACGCGCTGCGCATGGAAGTCGCGCCGCGGAAGCTTCCGAAGCGGACCGAAAAGCGGCCGGTCGGCTGGCTTCCGGTAATGATGCGGCGGGAGCATGGCGAGTGGTTCCTGGACCTCCACCCGCTCAAGGCGGACGTTCCGGTCCGTATGACCCACATGGGTAAAGGCAAGAAGCGAGCCGCTGCGCCCGCCAAGCCAGAGAAGCCGGCGCCGAAGTAGCCGGACCGGGAGAGGCCGCCATGTCGCAAGCGAAGATCGTGGTTGTGGGCTCAACCAACGGGGACATGGTCGTCCGGGCGGCGCGGATTCCACAGCCGGGAGAGACGGTGCTGGGCGGCACGTTCCGGATGATCCCCGGCGGCAAGGGCGCGAATCAGGCCGTCGCGGCGGCGCGCCTGGGAGCGCGGGTCACGTTCGTGGCGCGCGTGGGAGCGGATGCCCTGGGGGAGCAGGCGCTGGAGGGGTTCCAGGCGGAGGGGATCGATACCGGCTATACGGTCCGTGATCCCGTGGAGTCCCACGGCGTGGCGCTCATCCTCGTCGATTCGCAAGGCGAAAACGCCATCGCCGTGGCTCCGGGCGCCAACGCGCGGCTGTCTGCGGAGGACGTCGAGCGGGCCGAGCCGGCCATCGCCGAGTGCGACGCCGTGCTGCTCCAGCTCGAGATCCCCCTGCCGGCCGTGGAGCGCGCCGTCCGTCTCGCGAATCGCCACGGAAAGCGGGTGGTGCTGAACCCGGCGCCGTACGCGGCGCTGCCGGACACGGTGCTGGCAGGCGTCGACCTGCTGACACCGAACGAGACCGAGGCGGAGATGCTCCTGGGCGGGGGCGACGCCGGCATTGGGGGCGTCACCCGCACGGCGGAGGAGCTGCTCCGGCGCGGGGTGCGCTGCGTGATCGTGACCCTGGGACGGGAGGGCTGTCTGGTGGTGACGCCGGACGGGGAGTACCACGTTCCGGGGCGGTGCGTCCGGGCGGTCGATACCACCGCGGCGGGCGATCAATTCTCCGCCGCGCTCGCCGTGCGCCTCGCCGAGGGCGCCGCCCTGGACGAGGCGGTCCGTTTTGCGGTCGCGGCATCCGCGGTGAGCGTGACCCGGTTGGGAGCACAGTCGTCACTCGCCACGCGGGCCGAGGTGGAGGCGATGCTGGGCGGCGACGCGTCTTAATAAGGGATGAGAGGTGGCTGCCCACCCGCAGGCGGGGAGGGAGCATGGGTCGTCGGGCACTCGCCGGGGTCCAGGGCCGGCCGGAGGGCGCGACGCGGAACACGGGCATGAACAAGAGTCTCCATCGATCGGGCCTGGCGGCGGCGGCCGTCCTCTGTCTGGTGGCCGGGGCGAGCGGCCGTGCGGCGGCCCCCGCGGCGGACACGGTCATTGCGCGGGTGGGCGGCCACACGATCCGCCGCGACGCCCTGATGGGCTATCTGAACCGCTTCTACGGAACGGTCAGCCTCCGGGAGCTGGAGCTCCGGAGCGCGCTCCGGCAGGAGGCCGCCCGCTACGGCGTGACCGTGACGGATGCGGATCTGGATGCCCGCGCGGCGGAGCTGCGCAAGGCCACCGGGAATCACCACCAGGACCTCCTGAACGAGGAGGGGATCTCCGACGCCGCGTGGCGCGACCGGATCCGCTATACCCTGCTGGCGGAGAAGATTTCGGACCGGAAATGGCCGATCACGGACAACGACCTGCAGCGGTATTCCGTTCGGTACGCGCGAACCATCACGCAGGCACAGGCGCGCGACATCATCACCGAGGCGAAGAACGGCGTCGACTTCCGTCTGCTGGCCGTCCAGCGGGGGCTCGATCGTGAGAATGACGCTTACGTCGCCCCGAATCCCTTCTTCCGGGTGGACGCGCCGCAGTTTTTCAAGATGACGCAGGAAGCCAACCTGCGGCCCGGCCAGGTGACCAACCGTCCGATCCAATCCGGCAAGTACTGGCTCGTGCTGAAACTGGAGAAGTCGCTGCCGCCGTCCACGCTTTCGGCCCGGGAGCGGGAGCTGGCGGTCAAGCGGGTGCGCGCCATCCGCGTGGCCGGCCTGGCGGACCTGCTGAAGCGCCGCTACCGCTCGACCGAGAGCTTCACTCCGGATGCTCCGGACGGGCGGCCGGAGGACGTGGCGGCCACCACCGGCACCGATAAGATCGCGCGCCGCGACGTGGAGCTGTATGAGCTCCAGTACTTCGGCCGCCAGGCGATCGAGCGTCTCGCGGAGCGAGCGGTCGTGACCCAGATGGCGGATAAGGCGAACGTCCATATCTCCGACGCGGAGGTGAACGATCGGGTGGCGGCCCTGCGCAAGGCGTCCGGTCCCACGGCGTTCCAGCAGGCCCTGGATCTGGAGGGCATCTCGCAGGCCGCGTGGGCGGAGCGCGTCCGTTATTCGCTGCTTGCGGAAAAGGTGCTTGCCGCTCGAAATCCGGTCCAACCGGACGCCCTCACCCGCCTGACGGTGCGCTACATCCACGTGGCAAACCGCCGGAACGCGGATGCGGTGATCCAGGCGCTGCAGGGCGGGGCGCGGTTCGACACCGTGATGCAGCAGGCTTCCGTGGAGAGCAACAGCGACGGCTACATCAAGCCCCGCCCGTTCACCCAGGCGGAGAACCCGGCCATCTACAAGCTGGTCACGGACGCCAAGGTGAGCCCCAGGCACGTGCTTCCGAATCCCGTACCGGTGGGGGATAGCTGGGTGGTCCTCTGGCTGGAGGCCCGACAGACGGCCGCCGACATGAAGCCCGAGGAGCGCGACGCGGCGATCCAGCGAATCAATGCGCTGCGCCTCGGACAGCAGCTCGACGTCTGGAAGAAAGAAATGAAGGTCGAGACGGTGGTCCCGATCGAGCGGCTGATCGACCAAGCCCGGGGCTCCTGACCCGCCGGACGCGCCCGGAGCAGACCCGCGCGCCGCCGGCCCTGCCGGTCCCGACCGGGGGCTGTCCCGCGCGCCGATCTCACGTCACTCCTGCGGCGGCCACGCCGCCGGCACGGGGAAGAAAGTAACACGATGCGTTTTCGCCTGCAGTTGGCTGGGGTGCTCACCGCTCTGGCCATCAACGGAGGACTGGCCGCGGCCCAGACGCCCTCCCTCAACGACCTGGTCCTCGCGAGTGTGAACGGCGAGGAGATCACGCGACGGCAGCTCGTGACCCGCCTCGTCGAGTACCGCGGCGAGGAAGCCCTCGATAAGATGATCAGCCGGGTCCTGCTCCAGCAAGAAGCCAGGAAGATGGGGGTCACCGTCACCGATGCGGACGTGGAGGACCGGCTGAAGGACCTGAAGCGTAAATTCCGCAGCGAGGCGGACTTCCGCACGTTCCTCGAGCGCAACGGCTTGAACGAGAAGCGGATTGTCGATGAGATGCGCAACACGCTCCTGATCCAGCGGGTGGCGCTCAAGGCGTCCCCCATCACGGACGTGGACCTTCAGGAATACGACGCCTCCCTGCTGATCGCTCCGGATAAGGCGACCGCGGAGAAATGGGTCGGGGAGCTTGCCGCCGGGGCGGATTTCAAGAAGCTCGCCGCCGAGCGGAACGAAGATAAGGCCCTCCGCGGAACGGCCGGCCATCTCGCGCCATTCCTCAAGAGCGAGATGCTGGACGTGGCAAACGCCATCGAGGCGCAGCGTCTTCTTCCCGGCACCTACACCAAGACGCCCGTCTCGCTGAACGGCAAATGGGCCATCATCCGGCTGGAGACCCGGATCCAGGTATCGCAGGCGGCGGCGTCCCAGCGAGACCGCCTCGCCGCCGCGGTGACCGAGTGGAAGGTGGACCAATGGCTCACCCAGACCCGTGAAAAGGCCGCGCGGAACATCCAGAGGAGGGGTCTCGACGCGCCGGTCGTCGCCACCGTGAACGGCGAGCCGATCACGCGGGGACAGCTCGTTTCGCGCCTGCTCCAGTACCAGGGCGACGAGACCCTGCAGTTGATGACCAACCGCGCGATGCTGCTCCAGGCCGCAAGGACCCAGAAGGTGGAAGTCACGCCCGCCGAGGCGGAGAAGCGATTCACGGCCACCCGGGCACAGTTTCCGGATGAGACCGCCTTCCGCGCCTTCCTGACGCGCAGCAACCTCTCCGAGCAGCAGTTCCGCGACGAGATCCGGTTCCAGGTGCTCATGGAGAAGGTCGCGCTCCACGAAAATCCCGTCACCGACGACGACCTGACCCAGTATGAGGTCCGGATGATGGTGGCGCCGGACCAGAAGGAAGCTCAGAGCTGGGTGAAGGAGCTGGACGCCGGCGCCGATTTCGCCGCGATGGCCGCCACTCGCTCATTGGATCCGGACGGGCGGAACACGGGCGGCAAGATGAAGCCGTTCATCCGCGTCGAGATGCTGGATATCTGGCGGGTCGTCAACGACGCCAAGCTGAAGCCGGGCGCCTACACGAAGACCCCGGTGCTGCTGACGGACAACTCCTGGGTGCTGGTGAAGCTGGAGCGGACCATTCCGGTCTCGACGGTCACCACGGCCGAGCACGACCGGTTGGCCGCCATCGTGACCCGCTACCGCGTGGAGCAGTGGCTGGTCCAGGCCCGGCAAAAAGCAAAGATCGCCTTCCCGACCGCCATTGCCGGTCGCGTGGTCGAGGACGCGGGAGGCTAGCGCGGGATCGGCGGCCGGCGCCGCCTCGCGCCCCGTCTGACGGCGGTACGCGGCCCCGCCAAATCGGGCAGGATTTCGGCTGATCACGGCGGGAGTTGGGAAAGGGGAGTACCCCGTTGCCCAACTCCCGTCCTCGTTTTGAGCCAGGGCCTCCGCCGGCATGAAGGAAGCACTGGAACCGCCCGTCCGTGAGCGATCTGTCTATGGCGCGCTACCGTGTACCCGTTGAGCTCGATCTTCAGGCGCTCCCGGCGCGGGATACCGAAGTTTCCGTGGAGCTGGATCTTCCCACGCTGCTCGCACACATCGGCGGCGCCGCCGAGTGGCAGCCTTCCGGGATTGCGGCGCTGCTTCCGGACAAGCGTTCGGTGCCCGCCCAGTATTACCCTGGCGTGGCGGCGGACCTCGGCTGGACCGTCGGCGTCCCTCCCCGGGTCTGCTTCTCCATCCCGGCCGAGGTGGCGGCCCGCGAATCGGTCGTCGTGCACCTGGAGGCCCTGAGCGCCGCATCAGCGGCGCCGCCGGCGGTGCTGGTGCAGCAGGGTCCCGAGACGCTGACCATCCAGCAGGAAGGCCGGCCCTTCGCCACCTACCGGTACAACACGAGTGACCCGGACCTGCCGCGTCCCTATTTCCATCCGGTGATCGGCGCTTCCGGCGCCGCCATCACCCAGGACGGCGAGTTTCCCGGGACCCGCAAGGGCCACGTCTGGCACACGGGGCTGTTTCTGGCGCACCAGAAGTTCACGGAGGGCAACAACTGGCAGACCGGCAGCCCGGAGTTCAGCCGGATGCGCCATGTTCGCTTCGATGCCCTCCAGAGCGGCCCGGTGCAGGGGCGATTCGTGGAGCGCCTGGAATGGCTGAGCGTTCGGGGAGACCGGGTCCTCTTCCGGGAGACGCGGACGGTTTCCATTCCCGCGCGCAAGGTCGGTCGCCGCTGCATCGACATCGACACCACCATCACCTGCGGAGACCATCCGGTCACCTGGGAGGCCACTCCGTATCACCTGCTGGCCATCCGGGTGCCGGATGCCATGCTGGTCTCCCACGGCGGCGCGATCACCAACAGCGCCGGAGTCAGAAGTCCGAAGGACGGGACGCCCGCGGAGTGGCTGGATTACACCGGCCCGCTCGGAGAGACCCCATGCGGAGTCACGATCATGGATCATCCGCGGAACCTGCGCCACCCGGTTCCGTTCCTGAACTTCCAGAACGAAACGATCGGGGCCGCGCCGACCCACGCGGAGCCGTACGCCTGGAAGCCGGGGCAGAGCATCCGGTTCCGCTACCGCACCTACCTTCACTCGGGAGACGTGAAAGGCGGCGAGGTCGCCGCGGAGTATGCGGCCTGGTCGGCGGCCGCCTCGAGCCGGATCGGCGTGCCGCAGCGGGTGGCGTGACGGTGCCGCCGGCCACACTGCCTGCCGAACCGGGCATAATGAGGTGAGATCGCGCGGAAGCCCGCGTAGCCCGGCGGGCGCCGGACCCCGTTGGATGGAGCGGGACCTCTCCGTACCGGCAGCCGGTTCGCGGCGCGTCCGGCTCGGTTGCCCCGCGCATCGTCCTTGATCCTTACTTCTCCCACCACGGTGCGCCTCCGCGCACCCGATGTCCGAGGCTTATGCAGGGTCAGCTTTTCGATCCGGACCGGCCGCTTCCCGAGCTGCTCACCGTAGACATTGGAGCGCTGCTCAGTGAGGCGGGTGACGGCTCCGTCTCCTGGACCCCGCTCGACGCCCAAGATGAGGCAACCGAGCGCCGGTTCACGCTGCGGAAGGTGGCCAGCGAGGAGCGGATCGCACTGGCTCTCGAGTTCCGGATACCGGCGTGGATGACGGAGCGGGGCGTGCTCGCGATTCTGCCCGCGCACCTGGTCCCGACCGAGTGCCGCGACGGACACTCCGCCACCGTGGAGCTGGGAGCGCGCGCGGAAAGCGAGTGGCGCGCCGAGCTGACCCGGCTTTGCCGCACCTGCGCCCGGCTGATGAACGAGCTCTGGGGGCGCACGGATGCCGTCGACGTCGCCAGTGAGTGAAGCAGCGCGGGGCTATGGCCCCCGGAGCTGCTCCAGGTGCGCCCGGTAATAGTGCGGCGAGCGCAGTGCCTCCGCATTGCTCAGGGTGAACCAGGTCGGCGTCGGGTTGACGCGGGAGGCGATCCAGACGCTGAGACAGGGTGCCTCCACGCCCGGCACGTGCACCACGGTGAGGCCCAGCTCCGTGCCCCCGTACGGAAGGAGCGAGTACGGCTCCTCGACGGTGGCCCGCGGCGCCCGGATCAGCTCGGCGATCAGCGGCTCGAGTACCTTCCGCTGCTCCCGCGAGAGCTGCTCCACGCCCCAGTGCAGCCGCCCGGCGTCCAGGAGCGCACGGTGGTCCCGGTCCGACAGCCGCGCGAAAAAGGCATTGATCGCCTCATCTCGCGGATCGGTGGAAGCCAGCCGCCTCTGCACCACCGGGTCGTCGCTGGCGGCGCCGGTGTTCCCGGCGCGGTACGCGCGGACGACGGCCCAGTACGTGCTTTCAGCCATCGCGGTCTCGCGCTTCACCGGCGGGGGCGGCGCGGGGCGGGCAAGCGTCCGAGGGTTCAAACACGCCTTCGCAGCCACCGGCGGGGAGTCGGGCTGCCGGAGCGCCTGATCGATGGCGTCCGAATGCGCCTCCTGGTAGGCCAGCGTCAGCAGTCCGAACGCCCGCACCAGGGTGACGTACGCGGGCCGCCGCGCGGCGCGGCACCGGATGAAGAAGCTGTAGAGCGGCGGGGTGCCCACCAGCACCTCCACCCGGACGAATCCAACCGTGGCCTCGCTGCCCTTGAGCGCCTTCTCATCAACCGGAAAGGGTCCCTCACCGCGGCTATTCAGCGCCCGCGCTGCGTCCAGCACCCATTTTCGCTGCTCCGGCGGAAGGCTTTCCAGGCGCCACTTCACGTACCGGTCCTGCTGGAGAGCCGAGTGGACCGCATCCGGCAGTGCCGCGAAGAGGCGGCTCACCGCGCCCTCGCCGGGCGCCCGAGGGCCCATCCAGAGCGCCGTGGCCGGATCCTCCTCGGCAAGCGTGTCCAGCTCCTCCTTTCGCAAAAGTCCGCGATAGGCGCGGAGGTCGCGCTGGTAGAGGAGATCGCCGTCCCCGCCGGCGTCGGGCCTCGCGTCCGGTAACGGTGCCGCTGCCGGCGCCGACTTCCGCCGGTCCGCCGCTCGCGCGGGGGCCGTGCCGAGGGCGACGGTTACACCAATGAGCAGCAGGGCGGTACGGCGCATACGGGTGGCTCGGGAAGAGGAAGCGGTGGCCGGCCGGGCCGGCGGCGAGCCGAAAGCCCGGACCGCTCGGTCTCAGAAGGTGACTTCGATATATGGATAGGTTCGGTAGCCGTCGCCGCGGATTCCGCCGCTGAGGCCGATCGACTTGTGGATCAGATACGTGGCGCGCAGCGCGTAAACGTCCGCCACCTCCCATGGCTGGGGCGGGCTGATCTCCCCGGTGAAATAGGTGTGCCGGCTCGCCGCCACGGTCAACGCACCGAACGGACGCACGCCGGAGCCTTCACCGTAATCATTGCTGCCAAACCGTTCGCAGCGGAGGCCGCCATGCAGATAGATCGCCCGCCTCCGGGCTGCATCGCCCCACACCTGCTTGCTTCCCACCAGGTAGAACGAGCCGCTGTGATGCTCATGCGGTCCCGTCATCCCGTAGGCGGCGATGGAGACGGCGGGCAGGCGGCGGGTCTCCTTCCGGAGCTGCTTCTGGAGTCCGAGCCCGTAGAAGATCGCC
>CAYQDT010000067.1:0-9597 GCA_964416225.1 uncultured bacterium | reverse complement strand
CGCGGATGTGAACCGGCCCGGCACCGGCGTCTCCATGGGGGCCGTGTGGGGCGACTACGACAACGACGGCTACGAAGATCTGCTCTTGTACAAGTGGGGCAAGCCGGAGCTGTTCCACAACGACGGCGGCAAGCACTTCACCCCCGTGGGGGAGAAGGCGGGTCTGCCGAAATGGGTCAACGCAAACAGCGCGATCTGGCTGGACTACGATGGGGACGGGAAACTGGATCTCTTCATCGGCGGCTACTTCGACGAGCGCCTCGACCTCTGGCACCTCCGTGACACGAAGATCATGCCGGATAGCTTCGAGTACGCGAAGAACGGCGGCCGCAAGTACCTCCTCCGCAACCGCGGCGACGGAACTTTTGAGGACGTCACCGAAAAGGTCGGCCTAAACAGCCGGCGCTGGGCGCTCGCGGCGGGCGCCGCGGACCTTCGCGGCACCGGGCGCCCGGACCTCGTGGTTGCCAACGACTACGGCTTCTCGGAGTTCTGGGCGAACGAAGAGGGGCAGCGGTTCCGAGAGATCGGGCACGACCTGGGCATTCAGGACCACCCGAAGAGCGGGATGAACGTGGCCTTCGGTGACTACGGCAACAGCGGGCAGTTCGCCATCTATGTCACGAATATCAGCGAAGAGGGGACACTGATCCAGGGCAACAACCTCTGGGTTCCCAAGCTCGGCCGAACCGGAGCGAACCTGCGCTATGAAAACATGGCGGACGGCCTGGGCGTCAACATGGGCGGCTGGAGCTTCGGCGCCCAATGGGGCGACCTCAACAACGACGGCCAGCTCGATCTAACGCTCATGGACGGCTACGTTTCCGCAAACCGGCAGCGGAGCTACTGGTACTCCTACTCGAAGATCGCCGGCGGCCACTCGCTGATCATCAATGACGCGAAGAACTGGCCCCCGATGGAGGACATGAGCCTGTCCGGCTATCAGCAGAAGCACGTGTGGCTGAACGACGGCTACGGCCGGTTTACGGACGTGGCCCCCATCGTGGGAATGACGGAAACCTACGATGGCCGCTCCGTGGTTCTGGCCGACCTCTGGAACCGCGGCGTGCTGGACGTGGTGGCCGCGCATCAGAAGGGCCCGCTCCTCGTCTTCCGGAACACGGTGAGCCCGGACAACCGGTGGATCGACTTCGATCTGGAGGGTACCCGCAGCAACCGGAGCGCCATCGGGGCAGAGGTGCGGGTCTTCTGGAACGGCAAGCAGCAGCTTCAGGAAGTCTCCGGCGGCAGCGGCTTCTGCGGCCAGAATCAGCGCCGCCTGCACTTCGGCCTCGGTAAGAGCGCCTCCGTGGAGCGGGTCGAGATCCGCTGGCCATCCGGTGAGAAGCAGACCCTCACCGCACCCGCGGTGAACCAGGTGCATCGAGTGAAGGAGCCCGCAGCATGACGACGGAGCCCGCGCGCCTTACCGGTCCGGCAGCCTCGGCGCAGAGCGCAGCCCGGAAGCCGAAAATCGATCCCCGCTACATCGCGCCGATCTTCATCTCATGCGTGCTTCTGGCCGCGCACCTCACGGCCGGCGTGCTCGTGAGCCCGTGGAAGACGGGCCTGGCCATCGTGGCGGCCATCGTGACGGAGCTGTTCCTGGGCCGTGTCTACTACGGCAAGTGGCCGCACCTGGCCAGCGCCTATGTTTCCGGGATCAGCATCGGGATCCTGCTCCGATCGGAAGCCGCCTACTGGCCGTACGCCTACTGCGCCGCAGTCTCGATCTACTCGAAGTACGTGATCCGCGCCGGCAACCGGCACCTCTGGAACCCGTCCAACTTCGGGATCGTGGTGACTCTGCTGGTGGCCCCGTACGCGGTGAACACCCTGAGCCAGGAATTCGGCAACTCGTTCTACGCAATGGTCGCCATCTGGATGATCGGGGCGTTCATCATCTCCCGGCTGAAGCGCTTCCACATCTGTGCCACGTACGTGATCTCCTTCTTCGTTCTGGCCTGGCTCCGGACCGCCATCACGAAGCAGCCGTTCCTCACGGAAGTCGCGCCGATCACCGGTCCGATGTACCAGCTCTTCACGTTCTTCATGATCACGGACCCGCGCACCACGGTCTCCAGCAAGCGCGGACAGATGGTCGTGGCGTTCCTGGTCGCGCTGGCGGAGGCGTTCTTTCGGATCTATCCGTACATCCCCGCAGCCTACGCGGGCGGGGAGGCAATTCACACCTGGGTGACGGACGTGGTTTCCATCCACGCGCCGTACTTCGCGCTCTTCTTCGTGGGTCCCGCCGCGAACCTGGTGGAACTCTGGGCGAAGAAACGCTCCAAACCCGGTCCGGCCGTCGCCGCGCCGGCCGCCGCCTGAGCGAGAGAGGCGGTGCGTGACTGGCACGCGCCGCCTCTCTCGCCGTCGCGACGAGCCTCTCCTAGGCGCGTCGCTGGAGCATATCGCGCAGCTCCGAGGCGTGGTGCTCCGTGTCGATCAGAATGTCTTCCAGCAGCCGCCGCGTGGCAGGGTCCTTGTCGCCGACTTCCCGGATGAATTCGGTGTAGGCGACCAGCTGCTTTCGCTCCAGAGCCAGGTCCTCCGCCACCATCTCCTCGATGGTAGCGCCCTGCTCCGCCTTCACCTTCTGCTGTCGAGCCCGCTCGGCGATCTCAAAGAGGTCGTAGATCGGCGTTCCGCCGAGCTGCTGGATCCGCTCCGCCAGCATGTCGGCGTGCCTCAGCTCCTCGTTGGAATGCTCAAGAAACTCCGCCTTCACGCCCGGTCCCACCAGGCTGACGGCCATATAGGCATGCTGCTTGTACTGGAGGTAGGAAACGATCTCGGTGCTGCGCAGCTCATTCAAGCGGGTGATCACCCGCTTGGGGTCCGCCTGATAGGCGGAGGTAATGGGGCCCGGGACTTCACCCAAGGCCTGCGCGTCCGCGATGCTGTGCGACGTTTGGTCGCTCTCCTCATCCTCGATATCGCGGGTTACGTTGGTCTGCATCGACATGGAACTCTCCGCTGCCAGGTAAGAGGGGGTCGATCGAAGGGGCCGGTCGACAGGGACCGGTTGATGGGGGCCGGTCGGGCGAGCGCACGGCGGCCGTGTTCGTCGGCTCTTGTGCCCGGTCCAAAGAAAATGTAAACCCAGCCGTCCCGCTTGACCCTTCAGGCCTGCTTGTTTCCCGCCGATATCAACTCTGCCGGTGCGCCCGGCGTAGCGAAGCCCCGGAGGCAGCCGGTCCCGGAGCCTTCAATGAAGAACGGTGGAGGAGTGCAGGGAATGACCATGGATGATCTGCGACTGGCCCCGGCCGCGAGGATCCTGGTGGCGGAGCGCACTGAAGTTGCCGCGCGCCAGATTGCGGACTACCTGGAAGGCGCCGGTCACACCGTGCTGATCGCCACAGATGGTGAGGAAGCGCTCCGGCGGATTCGTCGTGACGACCCCGAACTGGCGCTCCTGGACGTGGAGATCCCGCGCCTCAACGCGTTCCAGCTCTGCGAGCGTGTGCGCAGCCATCCCACGACCCGAAACATCCCGGTGGTGCTGCTGGTATCACCGGCTGCGCAGGAGGAGAAGATTCGCGGGCTGGAGGTCGGCGCCGAAGATTTCATCCACCGCCCGGTCCACAAGCTGGACCTGCTGGCGCGCGTGAAGTGCCTGGTCAAGACCAAGCGCCTGCTCGACCAGGCGGAGACCACGGAGAACGTGATTTTCGGAATGGCGGAGATGCTGGAGAGCAAGGTTTCCGACGCCAGCAGCGACGCGCGCCGGCTTTCCGATCACGCGTGTCTGCTCGGGCGAGCGGTCGGCCTGGGAGAAGAAGAGCTGGAGTTTCTTCGGAAAGGCGCCCTCCTCCACGACATCGGCAAGATCGCCGTGCGGGAAGAGGTGCTGCTGAAGCCGGGCCGCCTCTCGGACGCGGAATATGACGAGGTGAAGCTCCACCCGGAAGTGGGTGAGCGGCTCTGTGGACCGCTGCGCTGCGCGGACGAAGTGCTGCCGATCATCCGCCATCACCAGGAGCGCTGGGACGGAACGGGCTATCCGGACCGCCTTCGCGGGGAGCAGATCCCGCTTCTCGCGCGGATCCTTTCCATTGCCGACGCGTACGACGCAATGCTCTCGAACCGGCCGCATCGGCCAGCGCTCTCGGTCGACGCGGCACTGGCGAACCTGGAGGCGGGCGCGGGCACGCAGTGGGATCCCCACCTGGTGAGCGTGTTCCTCTCCGTGCTTCGCCGCACGCCGCAGCGGGTCCTCGTCTAAGCGATCCGACCCGCGGCCGGCCGTGGGCGGGCGGCTCAGGCCGGCGCGCGAGCGGTGAGCTCCGCAGGGGGGACGACGAGGGAGTCGGGGAGAGCGCCAACGCTCCGCGGCTCCCACTGCGCCACGAACACCGCCGCGAAGCTCTCGACAACCCGCTCGACAACCTCCCCGGGCGGAACCGCGCGTCCCAGCAGGCGCTCGAGTGACGTGACGCCGCGATCCCGGATTCCGCATGGGACGATCATCCGGAACGCGTCCAGCTCCGTGCTGATATTCAGGGCGAACCCGTGCCAGGTCACCCAGTGGCGCACCCCGATGCCAATGGCGGCCACCTTCTCATTTCCCACCCAGACGCCGGTCAGGCCCGCCACGCGCTCGCCCGTGAGACCGTAGCCGGACAGCGTGCGGATGAGCGCCTCCTCCACGTTCCGGAGGTACCGGTGCACGTCGCGGCCATGCTCGCCCAGATGGAAGATCGGGTAGCCGACGAGCTGTCCGGGACCATGGTAGGTCACGTCGCCACCCCGCGCCGCCTCATGCAGCTCGACACCCCGGGCCCGAAGGAGGTCCGACGTCAGCAGCAGGTGCTCTGCGTGGGCACCCCGGCCTAGAGTGATGACCGGCGGATGCTCCAGCAGGAGCAGTACGTCCGGCACGGCACCCGCCTGCCGGGCCGACCGGACCTGCTCCTGGAGCGTCACGGCGTCCGCGTATGGCACCGTGCCCGCATTGACGACCCACAGAGTTCGATCCATAGATCCTCAGAGGGGAGTATCGGTGCCGCGCCGGCTCGGCCCGGCTAGGGGTGCTGTCCCAGCAGTTCTCGCGCCGCCGCGAACAGGACCGGCCAGGTGTTCTTCCCGACGGACATACTCCGCTCATAAGAGTACAGCTTCTTATCGAAGTCGTCCGGATCCAGAATATAGCCGAGCTCATCGTTGCCCAGCGCGACGATCATCGGGTAGGGACCCTGCATCTCCCCCTTGAGCGCCAGTGCCGGCCGGGGCAGAATCTCTCCGGGGATGGTGATCCACGTGACCCGTCCCAGATCGAAGCGCCAGACCTCCGTGGGGACGGTGCTATCCTGGATCTCGCCATCCAGGATCTTCGCGCCGATCGCGATCTTGAATTTCGCGTTTTCGAGCGGCAGCAGCACGGCCTTTTTCCGGACGGACAGGCGTGGGTCCGGCTCCCGCCGGGCGTGCTCGAGCGCCGCGACCGCCGCCTTCCCGACCCCCTTGCCAACCCTCTGGAGCTCTTCCCAGGTATGCGCCGAGATCTGGGCGGTCACCATTCCGCCCAGCGCGCCTTGCAGAAAGACGCAGGTGCCCCCGAACCGCCTCTCCACGGCGTCCCGTACCGGCTGAACGAAGTCCGCGGTGATGGCCTTGCTCTTGTTGACCTCCGGATGGCCGCCGTAGTTCACCACGGTGGCCACTGTGTGACCCTCGGCGTCGCTGAACCGGAGCGCGGTGAGGGTTTTATCCTGAATCGGCTCGCGGCTGTTATACACGAGGCCATCCGGCACCTGTACCGTGCCCACGGAGAGAGTGACGGGCCGCAGTGAGCCGGCGGCGCGGTCGACGGCAGCGGCAACGTCTGTCTCGAGCCGGGTCAGATACTCCGCGTCCAGTCCGGTCTGGAACGCGGATGGGCCCCAGAGACCAAGTGTGTCCGGCCCGGAGTGAACGTGGGTGCAGGCAACGATCACCTGGTCCGCGGGGACAGCCGTCACGCGCGCTCGGATCTTCCGGATGCGCCAGTTGGACAGGCCGATCAGGTCACAGGCGGCCACGGCCACCCGGGTGGTGCCGTCGTCCAGAACGAGCGCCCGCGCGTAGAGATCATCGTGGACGGACTCCGCAATGCGGTTGCTCTCATAGCCGGCAATGTAGACCTTGCGGGTGAGCTCCGGCGTGATCCGCACCACCGCCACGCCTGCGCGGAGCCCGTGCGCGCCCGGAGCGGCCGCATGGGCACGCCCGACCGCTCCTGCTGCCGCCAGAGCCGCCAGCAGGAGCGTCACTCGCAGTTTCATGGTCGCGTCCCTATTCCCGTGCCGCCGTTCATGCGGCGAATGGCGGCGCGCAGCCGCTCCAGTTGCCGTCCGTACTCCCCCCAGTTTCCCGAGCGCTGCGCCGCTTCGGCGGCGCCGAGAGCGGCCTGCGCCTCGCCGGCCAGGGCCTGCAGGTCGAAGCCGCTCTTGCCGGACGGCGCCGAGACTGTCGCGGGCCCCGTCGGCTCCGGCTCAACCTCCTCGCCAACGAGCTCCGACAGCGCCTCCGGAAGCGTCGGGCGCATCACCACCCGCAGCCCCTGCGGCCCCCGACTGGCGAGGATCACCCGCCGCAGCTCCGGAATGCCGCCCTGGCCCCCACCGTTTGCCTGCACGAAGAGCGGCTTCACATACAGCAGGGTCCTTCCCACCGGCAGCACCAGGAGGTTTCCGTAGATCACCCGGGAGCCCTGCTGGTTCAGCAGGGTGACCTGCGGTGAGATCACGGGGTCAGCCTGAATGGTGTTGTCGACCTGCTCGGGGGCGTCCACCTGAACATCCGTCGGGAAACGATACAGCCGAAGCTGGCCAAGGGCCGCTCCGTCGCACCGTGCCGCCAGCCAGCCGGACATCGTGGTCCCGTTTCGCGTCTTGAACGGGAGAATCAGCGCGAACTCTTCCCGTGCTTCACCCGGAAGCCGCATCACGACGTAATACGGCTCCATCTCCGAGCTTGTTCGTCCTTCCTGCCGGAGCTGCTCGCCGGGAATTGCCCAGACATCGGACTGGGAGTAGAACACGTCCGGGGCGGTGACATGGTACCGCGTCAGCGCGCTTGCCTGGAGCCGGAAGAGTTGCTCCGGGTAGCGGAGGTGCGCGCGGAGGGCCGGCGAAATCTCGGATGCCGGCCGGAAGAGCCCGGGAAACGCCGCGGCGTAGCAGCGCAGCACCGGCTCCGTCGGATCCATCGCGTAGAGCGTCGTGGCTCCGGAGTAGGCGTCCACCACCGCCTTCACGGAGTTCCGGGCATAGTTCACCACGTCCGGTCCATCCGGGTCCGCGTCGCCGCCGCCGAGAGCTGCCGGCCGCGCATACGGATAGGTGGATGCCGCGGTGTAGGCATCTAGGACCCACACCAGCCGGCCGTCCGCCACCACCAGGTAGGGATCCCGCTCGTACCGCAGGAGGGGGGCGAGCGCGCGAATCCGCTCCCGCACTTCCCGGCGGAGCAAGACGCGGCTGTCCGGCCGGATCTGATCCGTGATCGCGATGTTCCAATCTCCCAGGTAGAGACTGAACAAGGCGCGAGACAGCGACGAGCCGATCGGGATTCCGCCGGGCCCGAGATAGCTCGACTGGCGGATCTCACTCCCCGTCGGAAAGTCGAACTCGGGTGTGCGCGAGGGGGCGACCACCGGCGGGTGCTCCTTCAATCCATAATAGATCTCCGGTCGCGCCGGGAGCAGATCCGGTTGGGCCGTCACGAGCGGGAGGTCGCGCACCAGCCACATCGGGCGCCCCGACGGGTCCGCCTCGTTCACGGTGCTCATCACCAGCCCGTATCCGTGGGTGTACTGCAGCGTCTGGTTGATCCACCGGTGCTGCTGGGGATCCAGCCGCTCCGTGAGGAGCTCACGGGGCGCCAGCATCACCTGGCGGTACCGTCCACCCACGGTGTAGCGATCCACGTCCACGTCGCTGACATCATAGTAGTCACGCAGCCGCTGGACCCCGTGATAGGTCTGAGCGATCACCCGATAGTCCCAGAGGCGGATGTTATCCAGCGTCGCGCGCTCCCGACGCAGGTCGGCGGGGGAGAGGGGCAAGCCGGAGCTCTGCACCACGCTTTGCACACCGGAGAGCCCGTAGGCGGCGCGCGTAGCGTCCAGGTGGTGCTGCAGATACGGCCGCTCCTTGGCCTGCTCGTCCGGTGCGACCACAAGCTGCTGAACCAGGCCCGGATAAACCCCGCCGACGACGAGCCCGCCGATCAGCACCACGCCGAGCGCGGCGACAGGAAGCGCCAGCGAGCGCACGCGCGTGTTCACCATGAACGCGCACGCCGCCCCGATAGCCAGGATACAGAGGAGGGTGAGCGCCGGCAGGCGGGCGTGGACATCCGTGTATCCGGCGCCGAAGGGCACGACGACGCCCTCCTTCAGCAGGAGCCCATACCGGTCGAGCCAGTACGCCCACGCCTTTGCGGCGCAGGCGAGACCGAGCAGCAGGGAGAGGTGCGCCTGCACGCGCGCCGGGATTGCGGCGCGTCGCTCCATGAATTGGAGAGCGCCCTCCAGGTAATAGTAGAGGCCGGTCAGCACGGCGACGAGCAGGCAGATTCCGAACAGCCACCCGGCCAGGAAGCGCAGGAACGGATACCGGAAGACGAAGAAGCCCACGTCCAGATGGAAAATGGGATCCGGTACTCCAAACTGCTGCGCGTGCCGAAAGCGGATCCAGTCCTCCAGCTCTCCGGAAGCAAGCAGACCTCCGAGCACAGCGGGAATGATCGTGGCGAGCACGACAAACAGCCGCAGTCCTTCCCGCGCGACGGCCCCCACATTCTGCAGCCATTCGGGGCCGTCGATGAGGCGCTGGGAATACCGCGGAGTATTGCGATGCGCGAAGCCGAGGTTCAAGCCGGTGAACACCGCCAGCGACCCGCCGAAGAGGAGCGCCAGGAGCAAGCGGGCGTTCAGCAAGGTCCAGAAGACGGAGCGCTGACGCATCTCGCCGAACCAGAGCCAGTCCACGTAAAAGCCGGTCAGGCTGGGTCCGAAAAGGATGAGCAGCGCCGCCAGGCCCAGGACGACCAGCAGGCGTGATTTCGGTCCGCGTTCCATCAGGGTCGCTCGCTTTCAGCGCCTGGGCGGCCCTCCAGCGCCACCACGCGGCAGGGTGAACCGTCCAACCCGGTGAGGGGCAGCGGCAGCACCGCGAGAAATACTCGCTGGGGCAGCGCTTCCAGGCGCGCCAAGTTCTCCACGATTACGATACCCGCTTTCAGCACCAGGCGGTGTAGCCGCGCATCTTCCTCCGGGTCGGGGTGCAGGGAGGGGGTCTCCAGGCCCACGAGCGCGGCCGGGGCGGCCGCGAGCTGCTCCGCCAGACCCTCCAGGAGCGCGGGAAATTCCGTGAAGTAGCCGGCCTGGCCCCACTGCCGGCTCCAGCCGGTGCGAAGGAGCAGCCGCTCGCCGGGCTGGATCTCTCCGGCCGCGTCCGCCGCCTCGACTACCCGCGCCGGGCCGACCAGCACGCCCAGTGAGAGCTGCTCCACGGTGACGCCGTCGCGGAGAAAGTGGGCGGGCGCATCCAGGTGCGTCCCCGCGTGGGTTCCACACCGCACTTTTGAGACTCGATAGCCGTCCGG
>CAYQDT010000066.1:9253-9648 GCA_964416225.1 uncultured bacterium | reverse complement strand
CCGAGATAAGCACGCAGGTCCGCCGGACGCAGCGTGCTGTCTTTGGCGAGGTAAAACCGGCCGCCCGCTTCCAGGACGAGATCGTTCATCCGGTGGCAGAGCTCCCGGAGACGCGGCCAGCTGCTCCGGGTCACCTTGAAATCAAGCGCCAGGGAATAGCCGTCCACCGCGTGTGAAAAGAGGAACCGGTCCGGCCGGTGGCGCTTGAGCACTCCCAGGAATGAGACGAGGCCCGCCTCTCGCTGCAGCTCTACCTGGCGGGCGAACACGCGCCGCGCTTGCTCCTTCGGAACGAAGGTCTGGTACTGGATGAAGCCGTCCGGAAGATAGGCCCACCGCCAGTTCGGAACGTAGTCCAGCAGGAAGGAGAAGCCCACCAGGCTCTGGTGGTGCGC
>CAYQDT010000066.1:0-9243 GCA_964416225.1 uncultured bacterium | reverse complement strand
GCCTTCCCATCTCCCAGGTAGCGGGACGCCTGGTACTTCGCCCAGTTGATCAGGTGCATGCCCGGCTGGTGATTGAGCAGCTTCAGGCCGCGCCAGACCATCGACTTGGGGATCAGTCCCACGATCGTATCCGGCAGCTCCTGCTGATCCAGGCGGAGGGTGGAAGGCCGCGCGACCGGCTCTTCCTCATACCAGGCCGCGTGGAAGAGACCCCGCCCGGAGCCGGCGCCGCCGCCGAAGCAGTCCACCCAGCTCACCATGTAATCGGCATGCGGCTCGAATTCTTCGAAGACGGCAAACTGCTCCTCCCAATTCCGGCAGGAGAGCGGCAGAACTCGAAGATCGCCGGAGTAGACCCGCTTCATCTGGAGCTTGACCCGGGTGATCGCGCCCAGGAGGCCGGCGCCGCTGATCACCGCATAGAACTCCTCATCCGCCGGCGTGAGACGGAGCAGGTCCCCGCGCGGGGTCAGGACCTCCAGCTCCAGCACGTGCTCGCCCAGGGTCCCGGCTCGGAAGTTATTCTTCCCGTGGATGTTCATCGCCAGCGCGCCCGCGAGCGTGGGGAACATCGTGCCGCTCACCACGGGAGGCCAGTACCCGTCTTCCAGGGTGTGCTTCCAGAGGTCCGCCACGGTGGCGCCGGCCTCCGCCTCCAGAACACCCGTGGCCGGGTCCCAGGAGAGGATGCTGCGCATCCGGCCCACGTCCACCGTCACGCACTCGGCCCCGAGCGCGGCATCGCCGTAGCTTCGGCCGGCACCGCGCAGCACGACCTTCCGCCCGGCAGTGCGGGCCTGCGCAAACGCGCGCCAGACCTCGGCCGTCGAGGTGGGTCGAAACAGGTAGCCGTCCGCCTCGGACGCCATGCCGTACCCGGTGATGCGGGCAATGCGCTCCGGCTCCAGCGGGAGGGCGGTTAGATTTCCAGTTTGCGAAAGATCCATGACGGAATATTGCGGATGATCGCGAAGGCGGCCGCGTGGGTCAGCTTAAGATAATGCTCGCCGGTCCGGGTCGCCTTCTGGAGGATGACCTCCGCCGCTTCATCCGCGGACATGGCCCCCTTCAGGTGGAGATGCCGGGTCATCTCCGTCTCCACAGGTCCGGGCTTGATCGTAACCACGGTGACCCCGCGTTTCGCCAGCCGGTTGCGGAGAGCTTCCATATAGGTGGCGATGGCGGCTTTGCTGGTGTTGTACACCGGCTGCCCGGAGCGGCCCCGGTCTCCCGCGACGCTTCCGATCGCCACGATGCTGCCGTGGCCGGTGTTGCCGAAGCGAATCGCCGCCTGATTCAGCCAGGCGATGGCGCCGAGGACGTTCACCTCGATCATCTGGCGATCTTTTTCGAAGGTGTACTCCTGCGCGCCCACCTCCGGCATCACCCCGCTGGCGTAGATGATCAGATCGAGGCCTCCGAGCTCGCCGGTGATCTCCTGAAAGAGAACCGGCACCTCGTCGAAGTGCGTCACATCATGGGCCACGGGCAGCACTTTGCCCGGAAAGCGCGCCGCAAGTTCATCCAGCCGGTCCCGCCGGCGGGCGATTGCCGCGACGGTGCAGCCGGCGGCGGCCAGCTTCTCGGTCAGCGCCGATCCCATTCCGGAAGACGCTCCGACCACAATTGCTTTTTGAAAGGAACTCATACGGTAGGCATGTCGGCAGCCGGACGGCCGTGCACGAGGGGCGGGACGACACTCCATGCTATCCCGTGCCGCGCACGTCCGCAACGCACCCGCGCGCGGCGGCGCGCCGCGAACGGCTGGGGACCGGGCAGCCTCAACCCGACTATAGGAATCAGCAGTTGCGGCCCGCCCGTGGCAGCACGTCCCTTTGACCACCCCGCGACACCCGCACTCCTTGCCGATTGATATGCCCCGAACCAATTCCGCCGCCACCCGCACCCGCCGGCCGCGCAGCCGGCCGGGCACCGCGGACTCGCTGGACCTTCCCGCACGCCGACCCGCGGATCCCGGAGCGCGCTCCAACGGACGGCTCCTGACGGATCTCGCGGCAATCGGGCTGGGGCTGCTGGGCGTCCTGCTGGCGCTCGGTCTGTACCGCCCCGGGAGTGCCGGCGCGTTCGGCGGCTTGATGGTCCACTTCGTGCAGCTTTGGACCGACGCGGTGGTGCAGGTGATGCCGCTGTTCTTCTGGGGCGCGGCACTTGCACTCGCGCTGGACTTCCGCCGCGTCGCGAATAATCAGATGGCGCTCGGCATCGGCGGTTTGCTGATCGTCCTGTTCGGCTGGGTCCACCTCTGGTCGACGCCGCACGGGGCGGTGTTCGACAGCACCGGCCAGCGGCTCGCGGCGCTGCTTCACCCGCACCACCGGATGCCCCTGCTCAACGCTCCGGACGGCGGCCTCCTCGGCGCGCTGATCATGTCCGTCACCTTTCCCCTGGGTAAGCTGGGCGCGTATGCCACGCTCCTGGCGCTGGCGGCCGCCTCCACGCTGCTCATCACGGAACTGACCATCCGCGGAGTGCTGGAGCGGGCGCACGAGCGGGGCCGGATCGCGGCGGAGCGCGCCCGGCAGCGGGCGGCAGAGCGGCGTGCGCGCGCGGAGGAAGCCGCTTCCAATCTTCCCGTTCCCGTTCGCAAGAAAGACCGGTCGCTCTTCCTGGAGCTCAATGAGGACGGCGCGGACGAGGAGCAGAGGGAGGTGCGCCGGCCGGCCCGTGAGTCGCGGCCGGTTCGCCGGGAGCGAAGCACCGAGGAGAAGCCGCGGAAGCCCGGGCTCATGTCCCTCTTCCAGAAGCACGCCGACAGCGATCCGGAAGCGGATCAGCCGGCGCCCGCGGCGGAGGCGATCGTTCCCGCGGTGGAGCGCGCAGAGAGCGAACCCGTCCAGCCGTTCGTCGAGGCGGCCGTGTCCGCGGCCGACCCGGCGCGTGACCGGGAGCGCGCTCCCGCACGGGCCGCCGCACCCCGGCTGGAAAAGCGGCCCCGGCGGGCCCCTACGGACAACGCCACCTTTGTGCTGCCTCCATCCAACCTCCTGGAAGCGCCCCCGCCCCGCCCGAAGCGGCCGTCGAACGAGGCGGACGCCAACATCGGCATCCTGGAAGGCACCCTGGCGCAGTTCCGCATCGAGGCCCAGGTGGTGGAGATCGCGGACGGGCCTTCCGTCACCCGTTATGAGATTCGGCTGGGGGAGGGGGTCCGGGTCAAGAAGATCCTGGACCTGGCGGACAACATCGCCATGTCCCTCGCCGCGATGTCGGTCCGCGTCGAGGCGCCCATCCCGGGGAAATCCGCGATCGGCATCGAGGTGCCGAAAAAGACGGCCCAGGTCGTGACGCTGCGGGAGTGCCTGGAGTCGGCCGAGTTCAGTGATTTCAAGTCGAAGGTGGCTTTCGTCCTCGGAAAGGACGTGGCGGGCAACGTGCGGTGCGCGGACCTCGCGAAAATGCCCCACCTGCTGGTGGCCGGCGCCACCAACTCCGGAAAGAGTGTCTGCCTCAACGTCCTCATCGCGAGCATGCTGTTCCGCGCGCGTCCCGACGAGCTGAAGATGATCATGATCGATCCCAAGCGGGTCGAGCTGACGCTCTTTGAAGGGATCCCGCACCTGGTCCATCCAGTGGTGAAGGACGTCAAGCAGGCGGCCGGGATCCTCCGCTGGGTGCTCAAGGAGATGGACCGCCGGTACGATCTCTTCGCGCACGTGATGACGCGGAACATCGAGAACTACAACGAGAAGATGAAGGACGAGCCGGACAAGCGGCTGCCCTTCCTCGTGGTGGTCATCGACGAGCTGGCGGACCTCATGATGCAGCAGGGACCCGAGGTGGAGCAGTCCATCTGCCGTCTCGCGCAGCTTGCGCGCGCCACGGGAATTCACCTGGTAGTCGCCACGCAGCGCCCGTCCGTGGACGTGATCACCGGCCTCATCAAGGCGAACGTTCCGTCCCGGATCTCCTTCTCCGTGACCTCCCAGGTGGACAGCCGGACCATCCTGGACGGGAAGGGCGCCGAAAACCTGGTGGGCCGTGGCGACATGCTGTTCAAGCCGGTGGATGCCAATAAGCCCGCACGCATCCAGGGAGCCTTCCTACACGAGCGGGAGGTGGAGCAGCTGGTCACCTACCTCAAGGCGCAGGGGGCGCCGGAATACATCGCCGAGGCGCTCGCGGTGGATCACGGCGCGTACGGCGTCGAAAGCAAGGAAGAGGCGAATGACGAGCTCTTCGAGCCGGCGGCCCGCTTTGTGGTAACCACCGGCCATGCCTCCACGTCGATGATCCAGCGGAAGTTCAAGATCGGCTACACGCGGGCGGCGCGTCTCGTGGACATGATGGAGGCTCGGGGCATCGTGGGGCCGCTTGACGGCGCCAAGCCGCGCGAGATCCGCATGAGCCGGGACCAGCTCGACGGAATGTTCCGCACCACACGGGACTCGGTCCGTATCGGGCTCGGGGGAGACGAGTTCGAGGAAGAAGAGATCGAGATGTCCGAGACCATCGGACACGAGGGGGACGAAGACCCGTTCACGGAGTGAGCCGGGACCGGCCGGCGCGGCGGGGCGGAGCGCTGCCGCCTGACGCAACCAACCGGGTCCCGGAAAAGCAGCAGGGGCGGAGCGCATCCATAGCGCTCCGCCCCTGCTGCTTCTTGAATCTGCGTTCGGGAATCAGGCTTTTACGGAATTTCGCACTCGCTTGAGAAACGGCAGCGGCTCGGCGCCGGCCATCTTGCGGAGCGCGTCCGGATTTTTGATGTCGATTCGCGCATAGCGGAGGTCCAGGATGTCATCCTCGCGGAAGTCCTGCAGCACCGTACTCAGGGTCTCCCGGCGAGCGCCTGCCAGCTCCGCCAGCTCTTCCTGCGTGAACCGCAGCCCGAGCTTGATGCCGCCCTTGGGATCCGGCCGTCCGAACATCTCGGAGAGATTGACCAGTACCTGGGCGACGCGCTGCGGCAGGTTGTAGAACGCCAGCATGTGGATGGTGTTCATCAACTGCCAGGAGCTCCAGCTGAGTTGCTGCATCAGGGCCCGCTGGAACTCGGGGTTCCGCTGCGCGAGCTCGAGCACCGCGCTCTGGGGAATTACCCGCACCTCGCTCTGCTCCTGAGCCTGGATATAGTACAGATCGCTGTCCCACGAATGGTAAAGGGGGGAGACGATCGTATCGTTCGGTCCGAAGATACCGACGGTCAGGCTCCGGTCATCCGACGTTACCGCCATCTTGACCAGTCCGGCCTCCACGCGCACCACCGCGTCACGCGTATCCGGCACGGGATCGCCCTCTTCCAGCACATGGACCGTGCCCGCGTCATTCAGGAACTGGAGATCGGCTGCGTCAAGGGCTTCGAAAATGTCCTGCAGCCAGGCTTCCTGCTCCTGGGGGAATTGTCTTCGCATTGCTACCTCTTTCTGCCTTGCTTGTTTGCTTCTAGTTCTAAGTCGCTCGGGACTTGCTTGTAGTTTACCCCACACGCACCCCGCTGTGACCAGAAGTCGGACACTCGACTATACAACATTTTAGGCGGGCTGCCCGCGAAATAGTACTGGAACTT
Source organism: uncultured bacterium (assembly GCA_964416225.1). Classification (GTDB taxonomy): domain Bacteria; phylum Armatimonadota; class SYMT01; order SYMT01; family SYMT01; genus CAYQDT01. Next base: position 3,716 of record CAYQDT010000066.1, on the reverse strand, counting down.
CTATATTGTGAACGTCACGCTTGCTCGCGTCACTTCATCGCTAGCTAACGTGAACCGTCCCCCAAGATCATTCTGAGTCAATGATCCTACAATTTGTAGTCCGAGGCTATTCGTTTTGCGCACATCGAAGCCTGGAGGCACCGGATCGCCGTCGTTCACCACCTCTACCCGCACCTGTGTCTGGTCTCGGTCGATGCGCACTTCCAAGAGGCCCTGATCGCGCTCTGCAAACCCGTGTTCGACTGCGTTTTGCACCAATTCGTTCAAGATCAATGCCAGCGTCGTGGCTTTACTGGAGGGCAGCCAGATATCCTCGCCGACGACCCGCATCCGCAGGTGCTGCCCGGGGCGAAGGTGACTCTGGCCCGTCAGGGTGAGGATGGTCTGCGCAACTTCGCGGACGTTCACCTGGTCCAGTTCCTCGCGGGAAAGGAGGTCGTGGACGGCGGCGATGCTCTGGATCCGGTTTATGGATTCCTTCAGCATCTCGATGGGAGTGCCTTCAGCGGGCCGGTGCATCTGCAGGCGGAGGAGGCTGGCGACGGTCTGCAGGCTGTTTTTAACCCGGTGGTGCATCTCCTGGATGATTGCGGACCGGACCATCAGCTTGGCATTCTCGATGGCGATAGCCGCCTGGTTCGCGAGCGTCTGCAGGCTGTCGATCTCTTCGTGAGAAAAGACCGTGTTCCGGTCCTTGTAGCAGTTGAGGACCCCGATACTGCGCTCCCGGCTGATGAGCGGGATGCACACCATCGAGGTGAGCCCTTCTTTCTCCGCAATGTCCGGGAAGCGGTACTCGGGCGAGCGCTTCACGTCCAGCACCGTGAGGACACGGCCCTCCGCCACGGCCCGTCCGGCGATGCTCTCCCCAACCTTGAGGTTCGGCTTGGTGACGTAATCACGGCTCTTGCTCTGGGTCGCCTTGATCACGAGCTCCTGGCTCTCTTCGTCCAGGAGCATGATGGAGCAGATCTTGAAATGGAAGGTCTGTGCGGTCATCGCCACGATGAGCTGGAGGATCTCCTCCAGGTACAGGTTCGAGGTGATGGTCTTGCTGACTTCCGAGATAGCGGAGAGCTGCGTGGACTTCACGGCCATGCTCTCCTGCAGCCGCATGCCCTGCACCGCCGCGGCCGCCTGGGACGCCACGGCCTGAAGGAGCCGCTCCACACGCTGCGGATAGGTGTGCGGCTCGCGGGTCTTCACGTTGAGCACCCCGATCAGCTCATTCTGCGCGTTCATCGGCACCGAGACGAAGCTCTGCCACGCCTGGTCACGGAGGTCCGGTAAGGTCTTGAATCGCGGATCCCGAAACGCCTCCCGCTCGATGGTCACCGGCTGGAGCTCGCGCGCCACCCAGCCGGTGATGCCCTCGCCGATCTTCAGCGAGAGTCTTCCTACCAGCGCCGCATCCGCGTGATGGACGGCCCGCAGGACGAGGTTCGTCTTGCTCTGATCGAACACGTAGATTGAGGCCGTGTCCGCCTGGCTGATGCGCACCGCGACCTCCGCGATGAAGTGGAGCATCGAGTCCATATCGAGTGCCGCGGCAACGCCGGCGGTCACTTCATGGAGCAGCTCGACCTCCGCATTGCGGTCCTCGAGCTGCGCCTCCAGATCGGAGGCCATGGCGAGTGCGGCGGCGAGCTGCGTGCGCGCTTCTTCAAGCTCGGCAACGGCGCCCGGGTAACTAGAAGGCGAGTTCATATCATGGATCAATACGGTCCGTGGACGCCGGGAGGTGCCGACCGGCGGGCCGCTGGAACCGGCGCGGCGCGTCGAGGAAGCGGTCATGTCACTCCTCTCGCCTATCGTCCCACCGCACCGGTTGGTGCGGCGGCCGCGCCAGGTGACGGCCGCCACGAAGATGGCGGCGCCGGGGGCACACCGGCTTCCCCGGCAGGCGGTGCGTGGCGCCGTCCCGAAACGGCCCGTCGACTCAGGCGGGGAAGGCCTCGACACGGGCCCCGGACGAGTCTTGTCGGACGGTAACCGCCCGAGCCGCCGGCCGGCAGGGCATCCGGGTCGGCTCCGTGGAAGGGCACCCGGGTCGGCTCCGGGGAAGGGCGCCGGAGGGCAGCCGGACCCGCTGCGTTAGGCGTGGTCGAGCTCGCTGGCGATGATAATCGCCTCGGCGATCTCCCGCATCGGCTTCCGGCTGTTCATGCTTTGCTGCTGGATGCGGCGAAACGCTTCCTGCTCCCGGAGACCGTGCTTGTCCATCAGGAGGCCCTTCGCGCGGTCCACGAGCTTCCGCGTCTCGATCGCGGCCTGGAGGCTCGCCGCCTCTTCCGCGATGGCGCTGAACTGCTGAAACCGCGCAATAGCGATCCCCATCGCCGGCAGCAGGTCCGACTCCGTGAACGGCTTGACGATGTAGGCAAACACTCCCGCATCCATCGCGCGCTGAACGAGGTCCTGCTGGCTGTACGCCGTGAGGAGCAGGACGGGCGCAAGCCGCTCCTTGGCGATCTCTTTCGCCGTGTCCACGCCGTCCATTTCCGGCATCTTCACATCCAAGATCGCCAGGTCCGGCTTGTGCTGCCGGATGAGATCCAGCGCGGTCCGGCCATCGCCCGCCTCGGCGACAACCTGGTGACCCATCCGCTGCAGGGTTTCTTTCAGGTCGAGGCGGATGATCGACTCGTCGTCCGCGATCACTACGCGTAACTTCTCCACAAGCGCTCCCTGCTCTCGCGTGGTCGGCGGACGGGCGCTCCGGCTCCGTCCGCGCACATACTTACTTCAGTCTTGCACAGCCGTGTCTTGTTCACGTTGCGCCTGTTTCGGCCTTTTGTTAGAATTCGCGGAGTCTGCCGCGTGCCGCTCGCTTCCGGGGAAGTATAGCAAGGGCCTTTCCCCGGATTCAATTCACACCCCGCTTAACTCTTCGCAGCCCGCTTAACTCTTATGGAAGTGGACCCGACCCCGGCGCGGCCGGCCACCCTCCGCGTTCGCGCGGCAGCATGGACTCTGGGCGCCTGTGGAGCCTACCTGGCGTTCCGATGGGTGCTCGGGCTCGTCCGGCTACCGCTGCACACGCCGGTGCTGGCGCTCGCAGCCGCGGCGGCGGCGGTATCGCTCGGTTCCATCGGCCTCCCGATCGCGGCAATGGCCGGCACCGCCCGCACCCGGCAGCCCAGGCTGATGCTCCTGTTTGGGGTGCTCGGAGTTGCGGTCTGGGTCTTGCTCACTATCGCTGGCGGGAGGCGGTGGCTCTCGCCGCCGCAGGTCGGGTGGCTGTCGCCGGTGCGAGACCTCGCCATGATCCTCGGCGTGTCCGGCTTCGGGATGCTGCTGGCCGGCCGGCTCAAGGAGCTGAACCTGCTGCTCCCGATCGGGGTCTTCGCCACGTTTGCCGATTTCGTGGTTGTGAACTACGGGACGGTCCACCGGGCGCTGACCACCAGCCAGGGCCAGCGGGTTTTGCAGAGCGTTTCGGCGAAGGTGCCATCGGTCCATCCGGGCATCCCGCTGCTCACCATCGGCCCGGCGGACTTCCTGTTCCTAGGCGTCTTCCTCGCGTGCGTCGAGCGGTTCGACCTCGGGCTGCGGCGCAACGCGCTCTGCCTGACGCTGGTGCTTGCCGCCTCGCTGGTGGTGGTTGCCATCACGGGCCTTCCGGTGCCGGCGCTCGCACCGATGTCGCTGACGCTTCTCGCGGTCAACTGGCGCCGGTTTCGCCTCACCCGGGAGGAATGGATCAGCATGGCCGT
>CAYQDT010000065.1:0-9659 GCA_964416225.1 uncultured bacterium | reverse complement strand
CGCCACCGCCGCAATTCCGTTCCGATCCTCATGTTAACGGCGCGGGACGCCGTCTCCGACCGCGTGAAAGGCTTCGAGGCGGGTGCAGACGACTACCTTCCGAAGCCGTTCGATTTCGAAGAACTGCTGGCCCGGGTTCGCTCCCTGATCCGGCGTGACAAGGTGCACCGCGGCCGGATGATTCGGGTGGCGGACCTGGAGATCGACTCCGTGGCGCGCGTGGTGACCCGCTCCGGGCGCGCCATCCCCCTTACGGCCCGGGAGTATACGCTTCTCGAAGCGCTGGCCCTGAATGAGGGCCAGGTGGTGACGCGCGAGATGATCCTGGAGCGGATCTGGGGCGACGAGGAGAGCTACTCCAACACCGTTGCCGTTCACGTGGCTTCCCTCCGGAAGAAGATCGATACGGATCGCACCGTCAAGCTGATCCATACCGCCTATGGGCGGGGCTACGTCCTGCGCGCAGCGGAGGTTGCGCCGTGCTGACGCTTGCATCGTTCCGCGTGCGGCTTTCCCTCTGGAACGGCTGCATTCTCGCCGCCGCACTGTTCGCTTTCGGCCTCACGCTGGGTGCGGCCGTGGAGGCGAGCCTCGGAAAGGCGGTCGACGCGGATCTCGCCCGGCAGGTTCGCGCCTTCCAGGACGACGGCACGCACCGCGGCGCCCCGAGCGGGGAACTCCGGTACTGGCTGGAGATGGGGTGGTTTCAAGGCTTGCCACCCGGCAGCGGGGCGGCTCCGGGCCCGCCGGTTCGCCCGGATCATGTGAAGCAACCGTTGCTCCCCAGACTGCACGAGCGACCGTGGAATCTCACTCCGGATGAGCTGCGGGCGGTCCTGCTCCACCGCCCACGAGTACTCCGCGGGGATGGAAGCGATATCGCGCCGAACGGCTCGACGGGCGCTCTCGACCGGCATTCGCTGGAGCTCTCCTTCTCCGGGCACACGCGCTACACCAGCCGGACGGTGTAGGGACGGCGCGTGCGGGTGCTTTCGGTCCCGTACCTCTGGGACGGGCGCCCGATCGCCGTGGTGCAGGTTGGGCGGGAGCTCACCGAGCTGGACCGGCTCCACTCGATCCTCCTGACCACAATGCTCACGGTCATCCCGCTCGTGCTGCTCGTTTCCGGTGTCGGGGGGCTGTTCCTGACGGACCGAGCGCTGCTTCCGGTGCGCGCCATGACCCGGGCAGCGGCGGAGATCAGCGAGCGAGACCTCTCGCGCCGGCTGCAGGTGACGGGCCGAGACGAGCTGGCGACGCTCGCCGCGACGTTCAACGGCATGCTCGCGCGTCTTGAAGCGGCCTTTGCGGGTCAGCAGCGGGTGAACGCCCAGCTTCGCCGTTTCACGGCGGATGTCTCGCACGAGCTGCGCACCCCTCTGACGAGGATCCGGTCGGTCGCCGGGCTGGCGCTGAGCAAACCGCGGGAAAGGGAGGCCTACCGGGAGGCCCTGCAGGTGGCAAACCGTGCCGCGGATGCGATGTCCCGGCTGGTGCAGGACCTGCTGCTCCTGTCCCGCTCGGACGCCGGGCAGCTTCCGCTGCGGCTCCTGCCCACCGATCTGCGCACCGTGGTCCTGGATGCGCTGGATGCGGTCGACCCGCGCGACCGCCACCTCCGCACCGTGGCTGCCGGGGAGGCGCCCCTAGTCGTCCTGGGCGACGCCGACTACCTCATACGGCTCCTTTCGAACCTGGTGGAGAACGCGGTCCGGTACACTCCTCCGGGAGGGAGCATCACCATCGAGACCGGCGGATCCGCCGGTCTCGTATTCGTCTCGGTCAGCGATACGGGGCCGGGCGTACCGGCACATCATCTTCCGCATCTCTGCGACCGGTTCTATCGCGTGGACGAGGCACGGGACCGGGAGCGGGGCGGGACCGGACTGGGGCTCTCGATCTGCAAAAGCATTGCGGAGGCACACGGCGGCTTGCTCCGGATCTCCAGCGATCCGGGACGCGGGACGACGGCGACGGCGCAGTTCCCCGCGGCCGATCCTGGATCCCGGAGCACCGAGCCTCGAGTGGGCGCCGGTGCCGCCGGCCGGGTCGACGACTTGCCGGAGGAAGCCGCTGCCGGCGGCGATGGACCCTGCAAACGATCCAACGCGGTGCTGCCTGAAAGTGATAGGGTCTTCCTGGCTTGAAGTCGGCGCAGCCGTTTCGCTCACTGCCGGGTCTATACGATGAACGTTAGCCGTGTCTGGAACATCTTTTCGGCGGTCCTGCTCATGCTGGGCGGCTCGGGGCCGTTCGCGCCGCGTGCCGAGCAGCGCCGGGCCGCCGCCGGCCCCCTCTCGCGCAGCGCGGGCTCTTGCGTCGAACCATGGCACCTGACGGCCATGCAGCTTGGCGTACCTTCCCACGGGCTGCAGCTCGGCCGTGAGACACCGTCTTCCAGGCAAGGTCTCCGCACGCAGGGGGTGGTGCCGGGGCTGCCGGAGCGAGAGAGCCCGGACCGGACGCATCGGTACGCGGCGGCGGCCCCGGTTCCCACGCGGACGCCAGCCCCGGGCCGGACGCCCGCCGTGGAAGAACAGCAGGTCGGGATCGCGGCGTATTTCTACCCGGCCGGCGGGAACCTGGCCTACTGGGAACAGCTTCGAAGCGCCCCACGGCAGGTCGCCTTCGCCGTGGCGACCGGCCTCGGCCTCGAGGGCGAGAAGCCGGACACGAATTATCAGGAGCAGATCCGCAAGACCCGCGCGGCGGGTGTCCGGATGCTGGCCTACGTCACTACGAGCGGCAGCTCCCGCCCGCTGGAGGCGCTGAAGCGGGAGATTGATCATGCCTACGCGTGGTACGGAGTGGATGGGATTTTCTTCGACGAGTCCGTGCCGTATCCCGTCACCTGCAATCAGGTTCCGTACCATACCGAGCTGAACCGCTACGTCAAGGCGAAAGGGGGCCCGGCGCTGACCGTCATCAACCACGGGCAGATCCTGCCGGAATGCTATGCAACCACGGCGGACATCTTGATGAATGCCGAGATGAGCTACGAGAGCTACCTCAAGGAATGGCGGCCCAGCGGGTGGGAGCACCGCTATCCCGCGAAGAAGTTCTGGCACCTGATCCACGGCGTGGACACCGAGGAGAAGATGCGCCGGGTGCTGGCACTCAGCAAGGCGCGCAATGCCCGCTATGTCTTCATGACTCCGGTCGCCGCGACCCCGAACGTCAGCCCCTACGCCTCACTCCCGCCGAGGTCCTACTGGACCCGGCTGCTGGAGGCGCTGCACGCCCCCGCCGAGAGGTGAGCGGCGCCGGCAGGGCGTCCGCTCGCCTCTCCGACTGACCGTATCCGGCTTTCCCGTCAGCTTCCAGAACACCCGGAGCGCTCCGCGACGACGGCTGCGCGCCGCCGGCCGCCCTTCCCGGGACCTTCCCGACGACGGCCCGTGTGCCCGTACCACCTCCATTCCGGTCCTCTTGAGGCGCGGCAACGCGCGTCCGCGCATCCCCGGCCTCCACCGGCATCCGGACGAGCGCGACCTCGCGCTCCCGAGTTTACGTCCCCCGGCACCGGTCACCAGCAGCCGGCCGGGCAGCAGACGGGAGCGGGACCGGGTGATCAAGCTTAACGCCGGAGAAATCGCCGCTTAACGAACGACTGCTAACCTCCTGAATACCGCAGTGCAGGACGACGCGGCCGGCCGCGGTGTCGCACGCGCGGCCGAGAGAGGAGGACGGATGAACGCGGCGAGGCAGATCGGCTTCTTGCTGGACATGGATGGGGTGATCTACCGCGGTGACGAACCCGTGCCGGGCGCGGCGGAGCTGATTCGCAAGCTCCGGATGCGGGGGATCCCCTTCCTGTTCCTCACCAACAACAGCGCCAATTCCCCGCGCGACTACGTGGTGAAGCTGCACAAGATGGGCATGGAGGTGGAGGAGGAGCACTTCTACACCTGCGCCATGGCCACCGTGGACTTTCTGGCGCTCCAAAACCGGGGAGCCACGGCGTACGTGATCGGCGAGGGAGGCCTCATCTCGGCACTGCACCAGGCGGGGTTCGGCATCACGACGCATCAGCCGGAGTACGTCATCGTGGGAGAGGGCAGAACCCTCAACTTTGAGATGGCGGAGAAGGCGATGATGATGGTGCTGAGCGGCGCGCACCTCATCGCCACCAACCTCGATCCCTCCTGTCCTACGGCCGCCGGCTCGCGTCCCGGCTGCGGGGCCCTGGTGGCGCTGCTGGAGCAGGCGACCGGCCGGCACGCGTACAGCGTCGGCAAGCCGAGCCCATTCATGATGCGCGCCGCCCGGAAACGCCTCGGCCTGCGGACGGCGGAGACGGTCATGGTCGGCGACACGATGGATACGGATATCCGCGGAGCCGTGGAGCTGGGGTTCCGAAGCGTTCTCGTGCTCACGGGCACGACCGCTCGGGAAGACCTCTCCCGCTATCCGTTCCGCCCCTCGCTGGTGGTGGAGAGCGTGGCGGAGCTGGACCCGGCGGCGCTCGATGCCGACGGTCCACTCCCGGAGCACCGCGAGCTCCCCGCTCCGGAAGGTGTCGCGGCGGGCGACGGCGGGCCGCCGCCCACTCCGGTCCGGAACGGTACTGCAACCGGCTGATCGCCGGGCTACAACGGGTGCGTCGACAGCGCGCCCTGGCCGGCCGGCGTTGGGCCGAACGCTCGCGGGAAGAGTGCGACGTGGGGGTGCACCGGTGGCGGCGGCAGCCCCCACCGACGGAGTGGCGACCCGACCCGCCGCATGCGACGGATCGCGTTTGCCGGCGGGCGGAGCGGTGTAAGTACGAGGCGATCCACGCCGGCGGTTTCACCGCGGGCCGCCGGCCCTGTCCCGGAGGGCCTCGAATGACGAACCGTCAGGAAATGCAGGAGTGCGTCCAGCAGTGCCAGCGCTGCCACTCCATCTGCCTCGAAACAGTGTCGCACCTGGTGGAAGGAGGCGGCACGCGGCCTGCGGCCGAGCCGGTGAGTCTCCTGCTGGACTGCGTGGACGTCTGCCGGACCTGCACGGACTTCATGCTGCGTGGCTCCGAGCGTCATCCCCTCATGTGCGGCGTCTGCGCGGAGATCTGCCGACAGTGTGGGGACGCGTGCGCGCGCTACGGTGAAGACGCGGAGATGCGCCGCTGTGTGGAAGCCTGCCGGGCATGCGCCGATTCATGCCGGAGAATGGCCGGAGGGGCAGGGATGGCTCGCGCCGCCTGATCCCGCGTCCAGCAACCGCGCCGGTGCGCGACCAACGGGCGTGACACCGTGGGGACGACCTCGGCCTGCCGCTCCGGGTCGTCCCCGGCTCGGTCAGGAACGCCCGGTCAGGAGCACCCGATCAGAAGCCCATCCGGTTCGCGAAGTGGTCGTCTTCGGTCATATCACCGGGCTCGAGCGGGCGCCACTTGCCGTTTCCCAGGTAGCAAAGGATGGTGCCGCAGCCGCCGCAGCGTGCCCGGCTCTCATATCCGGTACCGACGGGCGGGCATTTCGGCTCGCCCGTGACTTTGCAGCGCGGACGCAGCGGCTTATTGCACACCGGACAGCGGCCGAAGATAGGGGGCGCATCGCCCAGCAGCTCGCTCGGCGACTGCTCGGTGTCGAGGACCGGCGGCTCAACAGTGATCGTGGCGCTCATGGCCGTGACATCCCTTTCATCTCGTCCCCATGGTAGCACGAAATGGCATTGGTCTGCAGCATCGGGAGCGACGAACGTGTCGTACCGGCGCTGGCACCGGCGCCGACGGTGCCGAATCCCCCGCGTGGTGGGCGGGACGGAATGGCTGGCGGGAGATTCCTCCGGGCTTGCTGGAGCGAAGCGGGATCCGCACCGGGCAAGCTCTCCGGCACCCCGGCCCACCGGCATCCGGTACGGCGCGTCAGCCGCCGCGCGGACGTCCACGGCCGCAGTCCTCGGTGGTCCAGAGGAGGCGCGAGACCGGCGCGGGAAAGCGGCTGCGATCTGCACAGGCAGCAAGACCGGTCGCGACCGGAACGGGTGCAGCGCTTCCCTAACTGGCTCCGAACGGCGGATCCGGAGAGGCGCCGGCGAGAGGCGGCGGGGCCGGGGATCGGCAGCCCGCGGTGCCTGTGATCCAGCTCACAGCGGCAAGCGAGCAAATGGTTGTACGCTGGTCCATGATGTATGGAACAGCCCTTTTTCGAGCCGGGGCCCGGCTCCCGGCGAGCAGTGGGATCATGAGCGAGACGTACCAGCGTAAGATCGGCGTCTTACTGCAGTTACTGGCGCTCTATGGCGTCTGCGCCGCTGCAGGAAGCGGGATAATCGGTCACCCCACGTCGGGGGGCGCCGCCCATTCTTCGGTGCCCGATCGCACCGCGCGTCCGGCGGAGTCGGCGCGGGCCGAGCCGGCGGGAGCGGGCGGCATCCGGTTCATCAACCGCCACCCGGTTGCCGGCATGCCTGCCGGGGGCCAGCGACCCTCCTCCGGCTGCCCCGGCGGAGTCGGCTCCTGCGTCAGCTCGCGGTCGGCACCGCGGTCGGCAGCCGAGTCGTTTCACGCTCAGCGATGCGCGCTCCCGGCCGCGGTGGCGCGGGTAGGAGTGCGGCAGCGCGGATCGCTCTGCCCGGCCCGGCAGATGACTCCGAAGGGCAACGGCAGGTAGAAGACCAGTAGCCGAGCCCCTCCGGGGCCGCGCATTGCATACACGCGAGGTCGGCGCTTACGGAGTTCCCGGCTGGGTTTCCAAGCAATCAATCGTCATCGTCAGCCAGTGGGAACTGGACGGGGTTGGCGCTGCGGACCGCATAATAGGCGGCGTCTCCGAGGCGCAGCGTCCAGGAATCGCTCGCGCGCACGGCCGCGCCGGAGCGTGACGCGGTGAACCAGGTCTGATGGTCAAAGCCCTGTGGGACACTCTCAGTATAGGTGTGGCCCGTGGTGGGCGACTCGAAGCCGATCATCCACCGGTGCTTCCAACGGAGCGGCTTGTGGGAGACAGCCAGATAGATCGCGACCGAGAGCGGTGATGCCAGGACCAGCGACCCGACTACCAGGAACCACCGGAGGTTTTTGCGGCTGCCGGGTGATCTCTGCTCGGTGATGACGGGCATGGACTGACCTCTTCACTCCTCGGGCAGTTCGATCCGGACCGTCGGCGAACGGGTGCACTCAAGCGCCCCTCGCACCCCTTCAGGAACGGCTAATCGCCGCCTTCCGGCGAGACTCCTGCCACCGCAGGCGCTTCCGCCGGATTGATCCGCTGGACCACGAAATAAGCGGCGCCGCCCACTCGTAAGGACCAGGAGCGAGCCACGATATACCGGGTAACCGAGTTGCCGCCGCACCAGGTCTGGTACCCGAATCCCTGCGGTACGCGATCCGTGTAGGGCTGGTCTCCCGCCGTGCGCGAGAAGCCGATAAACCAGGTGCGATCGAAACCGAGCGGTCTGCCGCGCACCGCCAGATACAGGGCGCCGGCCAGCGTCAGAGCCAGCGGCAGGGACGCGAGCAGGGCGAGGCAGATGACCAGGGGGCGTGGAAGTCGCTCGCTCCGACCGGCCGGTCCCCGGCCCGTGACGATCGGCATGGTCCGATCCTCCGCCAACTCCCCGAAGACGCCGCGGTTGGCTGCTTCGAAATGGGGCCCGGCCCGGCACCGGAAGACCCCACGGATCGTTAGTTACGCGACGCTCCGTGCCCTTCGTCGGGAGGTCACCTCACGGGAAGGGCCAACAACTCCATTCCTTTAGTCGAAGCCTGATCGTTCTTGCATCGGAGCAGGCGCATCGCGGCTCTCCGGACGCGAACGGGCGCTGCGCCGGGCCGATCACCGCCGCGATTCCGATCTCGCCGTGCTCCTGAATGGAGCATGCGACTTGAGCATCGCGGGCCTGCGGGGCGTCGGGGGCGGGTTGCCAGACCAGCAAACCGATTAACGCGGTGGGTGAAAGCCTGGGGACGGTATTCAATGTGCGGCCGCAGCAAGCCCTCCTTCGGCGCGGACCGGTGAAGCAGCGGGCATTCCTCGGACTCTGCATCGGCTCGCGGCTCGAGCTCGCTTCCGCAGCGGTTCGCCTGCTGGGGTGCGCCGGTGCTGATCGGCTCCCCGGGGATGCGGGTCACCGGGATGGGCAGCGGGCAGGACGGCGTGCCGTTCCGGGTACGGCCATCAGAGCAGGGCCGGGACGTGCTCCTTCCGGAGCACGTCCCAGGTCCGCGGGTCCAGGTGCTCCTCAACGAGGCGGAGACTCTGGAAGTCCTTCACCCGCCACTCCTCGGGCGGAATCTCGACCTGAGCCCCGAGAAGCTCCACATACAGCGCCTCCGAGCTCACGCAGCGGACCGGGCTGCCATCCAGGGCTCCCTGCTTCGGCAGGGGACACGAGCCCGGGGGATAGCCGGGAAACCCATACTCCCCGCGCGTGAGATCGCACGGCTCCGTATCCAGGACGAGAGCCTTCCGGCGGATCAGGAAGCCGCAGCCGGTCTCTTCCCGACCTCCGAAGCCGAGCCGGGCGAGGAGCGCGACGTACTCCGCTTCGCGCTCCTTCGGATAGACCACGTCCACGTCCTCGTGGAGGCGCGTGATCCGGTTGAGGCGGGCATTAATCGCCCAGCCGCTCTCCAGCCATAGGGGAATCTCCAGCTGCTCCGCGGCAGCGACGAGAGTGCGGATGGCATCCACCTGGTTGCGCGTCCATTCGTCCACGCCGGGAAGTTCCCCGGGCGCCCGCTCTCGTCCTCGGCCAGGACGCAGCTCTTCGTCCCGTTTCCGCCGGCCCGAACTCTCGCGTTTAGGGGGACGAACGCGGTGGAAGACCGGGCCAGAAACTCTGTAAGGAGGTGTTCTGTGATGCGCTGGATTCCGCTCCTCCTCGCGCCCCTGCTGCTCGGAGCCGCTGTGCCGGGCACCGACGTTCCCGGCGTGCCCGCCTCGCCGAGCTATGCGATCGTCGACATTGGAACGCTGGGTGGAGCGGAGAGCGACGCCCAGGGGTTGAACAACCGCGGCCAGGTGGTCGGCTCTGCCGCCACAGGTACGCTGAACGACCGCGCCGAGCCGCTCCTCCACGCATACATCTGGCGGAACGGTGTGATCACGGACCTGGACCCGGGCGCTTCCGTTTCCAGTGCCGCGCTGGCACTCAACGACCGGTCGCAGGTAGTGGGAGTCCGCGATTACCACGCGGTCCTGTGGAGCCCCGGGCGGCCGTTTGTGGGAATCGAGCCCGTGGATGAAGCGACCGCCGGATGTGGCGGTTATCAGGCCGTCGCGATCAATAACAGCGGGCAGATCGTGGAGAGCGGCTGGGTGTGCGGCGACCCGGCGGTCGCTGTCTGGTGGCGGGGTCAGGCCCGGAAGTCCGCCATGACCATGGGACAGGCGTACTCCATCAACGGACACGGGCAGGTTGCCGGCGTGGACATCGACAACTCGGGGACGGGCGGTCCCGTCTCGTGGCAGTACGACGGGACGCGCCTCCGCTTGCTGCGGCACCTGGCGCCTTCCGGCGGGCAGATCCGCGGCTGGGCCCGTGCGGTCAACGACCGGGGAGTAATCGCCGGAGAGCTCGATTTCCTTCCGGTCCTCTGGTCGAAGGGAATTGCCCAGCCGCTGGGGCTCCTGCCGGGGTTCGACGGCGGCACCGCGTCGTCCGTCGACGCCGCCGGGGTGGTCGTGGGCACGTGCCGCCGGACCGTGAACGGCGTGGACGAGACGGAGGTC
>CAYQDT010000064.1:231-9786 GCA_964416225.1 uncultured bacterium | reverse complement strand
GGGTGCTCGTGCTCAGCATTCACCGGGCGCAGCGCAAAGTCTATGAGATCTACGACCGCCTGGTCTTTGCCGGCATCGGCAACCAGTCGGACGTGGAGACGATGCGCACGGCCGCGCTAGAATTTGCCCACCGGGAGGGCTTCGAGCGCTCTCCCGACGACGTAACGGCCTCCCGTCTCGTCGGCTCGGTGCTCTCTCCCGCGCTCAAGCGGGCGTTCGGCGACCCGTTCACCGCGCCGTTCGTCTTCCGCGGCCTCTTCGGCGAGCTGGGTGACCATCCGGAGCACGACGCCTTCTTCGCGCTCGGCTTCGACGGCGAGTTCAAGAAGGAGAGCCGGTTCTCCGTGGTGGCCGGCTCCCTGGAGGCGGAGAACCGGATGATCGACCTGCTCCACGCCCAGCCGGAGGCGGCGGCGGACCGGGCCACCGCCCTGAAGCTGGCGCTCGAGACCTGGGCGACCGGGAAGCTGGCGGCGCGCCGGCGCGGGTTCGCCGCGCGGCTGACGGAAGAGGACGAGGAGACCGAGCTCCTCACGGTCGACCAGGTCCTGCGGGAGGAGCTTGCGGAGGGGATGGTCGAGGTGGGACTGCTGGAGCGAAACACCCGCCGGGAGGGCAAGTTCCGCCTGCTGCGGGCGGAGGAGGTCGCTCCGGCGCTGGCGGAATACCGCTGAACGCTCCCCCGCTTCCCGGGCGGGGCGAGACCCCCTTCGGCCCGCGCACCCTTCGCTGTTGAACCATGGAACGACGTATCTTCGGTATCGAGACGGAATTCGGCTGCCTCGTGCATGACCCGAGCGCCGGCAGCCCGGAGCAGATCGCGGAGGCCGTGAAGAACCACGTCTTCCAGGAGCAGCGCTTGGGCGTGATCGACCTCCATGCCCGCGACTATACCTTCGAGCCGGCGCGGGCCGGCGGCTTCCTCATGAATGGCGGCCGGCTGTACGTGGACGCCGTGGGCGACCACGAGGAATACGCGACCGCCGAGTGCTCCGAGCTGCTGGACGTGGCCGCGCACGAGCGCGCGGGGCAGCGGATCCTTCAGGAAGCCCTGCGCGACCTGGACCTGGAGGAGGCCGTCAGCTTCCACAACAACAGCGTCGACCACTTCGGCGGCCATACGTTCGGCTGTCACGAGAACTACCTGGCCCGGCTGGACGAAGACTTCTTCCGGGATCAGGTGGCCTTCCTGCTGCCGTTCCTGGTCACGCGGCAGCTCTTCGCGGGGGTGGGACGCGTCGGCGGGCACCGGCTGAACCGCACCGACTTCCGCAACAACATCATGCGGCTCGGAGAGCACGAAGTGGACTACATTTGGGTCCACAACTTCTACGGCGTGGAGATCGACCGGAGCGTCGAGTTCCAGCTCTCCCAGCGCTCCGACCACATCCTCAAGACGGTGGCCTCCAAGGTCCGCTTCAACCGCGCCATCATCAACCCGAAGTGGGACAGCTACTACAACTACAGCAACCTCCACCGCCTCCACCTGCTTTTCGGTGAGGCGAACATGAGCGAGTGGGCAACCTGCATGAAGGTCGGAACCACCTGCCTGGTGCTGGACCTGGTGGAGGAAAACCTGGTCCCGCCGGAGGTCCGGCTGGCCGACCCGATCGCGGCGCTGAAGCACGTCTCCAGGGACCCGAGCTGGCGCTGGGTCGTCCAACTGGCGAGCGGCGAGACGATCCCCTCGGTCGATCTCCAGCGCGTCTACCTCGAGGCCGCCCAGCGGCACCTGGCCGGCCGCGACGCGCAGACCGACTGGGTGCTCCGCGAGTGGGACTATGCCCTCACCGGCCTGGAGACCGACCCCATGCTGCTGGACGACCGCGTGGACTGGGTGGCCAAGCGGAAGCTGCTCCAGATGTTTGTGGATGCGGAGGGGATCTCCTGGCGGGACGACACGCTCCACAGCCTGGACCTGGAGTACCACAACATCAACCCGGAGCGCGGCCTCTATTTCGGGCTGGTGGAGGCGGGGCGGATGAAACGCGTTCTGGACGACGCCCGGATCGACGCGGCGCGCGAGACGCCGCCGGCCGGGACCCGGGCCGCCGCGCGCGGGGCGGTGATCCGCCGCCTGCGGGACCACCGCGTCCGCCGCTACGTCATCGATTGGGACAGCGTCTACCTGGACAAGGAGCGGTACCTGGATCTCCGCAATCCGTTCAGCGATTATGCGGAGGAGGCACGGGCCTTCACCGCGGAGCTGTAGCCGGACCGAGCGCCGCAGTTGCGGGCGGCGGATCCGGAAAGCAGCGGCCGCGGCAGCCGTCGAAGTGAACAGGGGAGGGGCCGCCGGCGGCCCCTCCCCTGTTCGGCTTTTCCAGCGATTCGCGCGGAACGCCGCTGCTCGTAATCAGACCGGAGCCGGCTCGACGGGAGCATCGATCGGCGGCACATGGGACGCGTTGAGGGCGGTCTTGTCATCATCACGGAACGCCGCGAAGAAGACGACGGCAATGACGGCGGCCGCGATGCACGGAATCAGCCAGATCATGTGCCAGTCCTTCACGTCCCCGGTGGTGTGGCTCTTCACGATCTCGCCGGTCAACTGGGCGCCGATCAGCATTCCCAGGCCCTGCGTGACCAGCACCAGGAAACCCTGCGCCTGTCCCCGGATCGCATTGGGCGCCTTCTTGTCCACGTAGATCTGGCCCGTGACGAAGAAGAAGTCATAGCAGATCCCGTGCAGGACCACGCCGCCCAGGAACAGCGCCAGGGCGTGATTGGTCGCCGCGGCGGAGAAGAGGCCGTACCGCGTCACCCACGCCAGCATCCCCACGAGGAGCATCCACTTCACGCCCAGCCGTCGGAAGAACAGCGGCATGACGACCATGAAGAAGATCTCCGACATCTGGCCGAAGGACATCTTCGAAGCGACGTCCTTGATCCCAAGCTCGCCGGCGAACACCGGCGCGTAGGAATAGTAGGCCGAGAGCGGGATGCAGATCAGGAACGAGCAGAGGATGAAGACCGCGAACGAAGGCTGCTTCATCAGGGCGAGGGAGTCGAGGCCCAGGATATCCCGAACCGCCACCCGCTTCCCGGCAGCGGGGGCTGGGGTGTGCGGCAGGGTGAAGCTGAAGACCCCGAGCACCAGCGCCGACACGCCCGCCACCGTGAACTGCACGGCGGAGTTGTCCGCGTGGAGCACGCTGCTCACTACCAGGTTGGCCACGATCCAGCCGATGGTGCCGAAGACCCGGATCAGCGGGAACTGCCGCTCCTGATCCGTCATGTTGTGAAAGGCCAGGGTGTTCGTGAGCCCCAGGGTCGGCATGAAGCAGAGCGTGTGGATGAACAAGACGAAGAGGAACGTGCTGGTGGATCCGCTCACCGAAGGCAGCAGCAGCAGCGTCACGCCGCCCAGCAGGTGCAGCACCCCCAGCACGCGCTCCGTGGCGAAGAACCGGTCCGCCACCATGCCCAGGAAGAACGGAGAGATAATGCCGGCGATGGGCGCCAGGGAATAGGCCCACGGGATCTGCGCCTCCATACCGTGGGCTTTCATGAAGTTGCCGACGGTTACGAACCAGGCGCCCCAGAGAAAGAACTCCAGGAACATCATCACCGAGAGGCGGGCGCCGATGGATGCGCCGCTGGATTTGGCGGTTTCCGCCATGGGGAACTCCTTACTGGACACGAAGCATGAACGGCCCGGAGCGGGCCGGGACGAAGGGATTGCTGTCGGCGCACCTGCCGTGAAAGCGGGACCATGCCCTCTGCTGGCGCCCTATTCGCCCCCCGCGCGCGGTTTTCCTACCCGCCGCCCCGGGAAGGGTTATCTCGGCCTATTCCCGGGGAGTATGGATGAAAAGGAGTAAGCGCGATGTCAGATCGAGGACCGAACCAGGATTTCATGCACCTGCCCGACCAGAAGGAGGCGGACCTCACCTACGCCGACGCGTCCTATCTCGGCACAGACGCGCAGGATGACGAGGAAGTCCGCGACCTGGGCTTTATCGTGGACGACCATGACGACCGCCGCATCACCCTCACCGGCGATTTCCAGCGGCTGGATGATCTGGACACGGACGAGCCGCTGGAGACCAATCGCAGCGGCCGAATTCCGCACGAAGTCGCGCTCCGGGAGCGAGGCGTGCCCCGGGAGTGGTTCGCCACGGATCACCATGTCGACCATGTGGAGGGCGAGCGACAGGAGGAGGACTTCGTGGAGACCTCCATGCTCAGTCCCGATCCCGCGATGAACGAAGGGAGCCGGGACTTCACCGACGAGACCTTCTCGGATCGGGAAGGTCCCGCGGAGACGACGAATCTCGTCGGCGAGGTCCAGGGGGTGGCCAGCGGTCTCGGCACCAGTCTGCCGCAGGACCTGGGAAGCGGCGGCTTCCAGATCCTGGAAAACCCCCTGCCGGACGACCTGGCCCGGGAGACCCCCAGCCCGGACGGGGAGCTGGACGACTACGACAACGAGGAGCGCGCATCGGTCGGCGCCGTCGACATTCTGGCCCGGGCGACGCCAACCGGCGAGCCGGGCCCGGAGGACGGGGCATGAGCGAGGCGCGGCCGGCCTCCGGCCACGACGCCCGGGACCGGCCGGAGGCACACCTTTCGGACGCGGAGGATCCCGCGCTCGCGCGGATCCGGCGAGACCGCAAGCCCGGCGAAATCGAGAGTGGCATGCTGACCGGCACCGATGACGGAGAGATCAGCGCCACCGAACGATTCGAAGGCGAGCTCTCCCCGGCCGAGGCGCTCCGCGCGCTGGGACGGGAGCCTCCCGCCGAAAGGGGTAACGAGTAGCAAGCCAGCTGCCGACAAATCAAGATACCGCAAAAGAGGCGGGCCGGATCGCTGATCCGGCCCGTCGCGTTTGCGAAGCGCTCCTTTGCGGCTAGGCTAATCAGGGTGCGGCTGATCTCCAGGCCCCAGCTCGCCGCCGCCTTGCGTGAGTGATCCCGCATGTCTCGTCTATCCCTCGTGCTCCTCGCTCTCCTCGCCGCCGCGCCCGCCTCCACCCGGTCCCTCCCGAAGTCCCCGGTCCGGCGGCCCGCCGTCGCGCCGGCCCGCTCCAACGCGGCGACTCGGGCGGTGGTGAACGAGCCCCTCGATCTCCTGTACCTGGCGCAAGAGCACCGCGCGCAATTCGCCTGCGGGGAGCTCGCCGCCGGGCCGCTGGAGGCGATCTTCGACGGCAACGGCACCACCACCGCGCGCGTGGCGGCACGCGAGGGAGAGTCGTGGGCCCAGGTGACGTTTGCGGAGCCGCGTGCCGCCACGGAGGTCTCCGTTCTTTTTCCGGAAGGCGCCCGCTGGAGCCTGTTGGCGGCAGAGAGTGACGCCGACCTTCGCACTCGCGGCCGCACCTTTCAGACCCTGGTGCCGTTCCGCGCGGCCCGGGCGAACGTGGAAGACCGGTTGACGCTCCCCAATCAGCATCCGTACCGCGTCTACCGGCTGGAGTGCCGCGCGGCCGGGGGAACCGGAGGCGTCGCCATCGCGGACTGGTCGCTGAGCGCGCCGCAGCAGGTGGCCTGGATCGACGTGGAGCCGTACGGCACCGAAGTGGCGCGCGGCGACGTGCTCCAGCTTCGCGCGGTGGCGCACTTCGAAGGGGGCGGCCGGGAGAACGTGACCCAATCCTCGTCGTGGGAGCTCTCGCCCGGCGGCTGCGCGCGGGTCGACTCCGAGGGGCGGCTCGAAGCGCTGACCTCCGGGGAGGTCCGCGCCGCGGCACGGTACGCGGGCATCGCCTCCATTCCCTTCCCGGTGCAACTGCTGGCGCAGGGACGCCCTGACCTGGACGTTACCTACATCGAGCGACAGCCGCGCGGCTCCGCTGCGACTTCCGCCACGACCACTTGGTACGCCCACATCAGCAATTACGGAACCGCCGAAGCGCCCCAGACCCCGGTGGAGTGGCGCGTAGACGGGCGAACGGTCCGCTCCGGGCGGCTGCCGAAGGTCCCCCGCTTCCAGCACACGGAGGTCGTGCTAACGCTTCCGGAGGACGGCCGCCGGCACACGCTGGAGCTGGTGGTTGATCCGAACAACGTTTCCCCGGACGAGAACCGGGAGAACAACCGCCTTCAGGTGTACAGCGATGCCCACTCCGTCGGCTTCTGGGTGGAGAACTCGGTCCACCGCTACTTCCACCAGCGCCAGCGGGAGCTGCGGGTCGGCAGCAACTCGTGGGAAGATTGGGCGCAGCGCCAGGTCCGTTTCTGGAACGAAGCGGCGGAGCGGGAACATTCACCGCACCGGTGGCGGCTGGACCAGGTCCGGGTGGTGGGTGACGGGATGCTGCCGCTGGCGGGCGGCTCCGCCGCGCGCGAGCCGGATCGCCGGGACCGGTCCGTGGAGCTCCAGTTCGGATTTCCGGCGCGGGAAGTGGACCAAAACCCGCTTTACCGGAACACCGTCGAGCGAAACGAGACAAATCCCTTCTATTTCCGCACCGATCTGTTGAAACAATTAGCCGGCCCTCTCCCCGCCGTCGCGGTCCCGAACTAGGACCGCGGCGCGGACCGGGCCATCTGCCCCGCTCGTTGACCGGACGCCGGCGGTGCGAACCAGCAGCGGGACTTACCACATGCAAACCGGCAATACGGAGGACGAGCGGACGCGGCCGGCACCCGTCGCGGTGGCTTCGCCGAACAAGGCGGCGGCAGGGCCCACCACCGGTAGCGGCTGCCGCACGCGCGTCCCCTCCGCCATCAACGTCTGCCACATCATCACCCCGTCCCGAATTGCCGGCGCGGAGCGCTCCACGGCCAGCCTCTGCGAGCATTTACAGGCAGCGGGGCATCGGGTGGTGATCGGGTGCAAGCATGGCAGCGCACTGGTCGAGGCCATGCGCGAGGCGGGCCTGGACGCCCGGCCGCTCCGGATCTCGGGCAAGGTGAACCCGCTGGCTCCGTTCCGCATTGCCGCCCTGGCGCGCGAGATGGGCGCCCACGTGCTCCACAGCCACCTGAGCACGGCCGCGTGGCACACGGCGCTGGCGGCGCGCCTGACCGGCCGTCCCTCCATCGCCCACGTCCGCGCCCTCAACACGCCGTTTTGCTACCGGTACGCCACGCGGGTCATCGCGGTTTCGCAGGCGGTGAAGCAGCACCTGGTGGAGCTCGGCATGGACGCCGGCCGGATCGATGTGGTCTACAACGGGGTGGACCCCGACCGCTATTACCTCCCCTGTCTTCGAGAGGAAGCGAAGCGGAGGCTGGAGCTTCCCGAGACGGCCCGCGTGGTGGGAGTGGTCGGCCACCTCACGCGGAAGAAGGGCCACCGGGTCTTCCTGGACGCGTTCCAGCAGGTGCTCCGCCGGCAGCCGGAGACGGTAGCGCTCTTCCTGGGGGAGGGCGGCGAGCGGGAGAACCTCGTGGCCCGGGCCAAAGAGCTCGGGGTGGCGGCCCAGGTGCGCTTCGCCGGGTTTCACCCGGACGTGCTCCCGTTCTACGCGGCGATGGACCTGGTGGTCCTTCCCTCCGTCGAAGGAGAGGGCCTGCCCCGGGCGCTGCTGGAGGGCGGCCTCCTGAGTCGAGCCGCCATCGGGACGCGGCTAAGCGGTGTCCCGGAGATTGTGCGGGACGGCGAAACCGGCTTCGTGGTGCCGGTGGGTGACGCCGACGCGCTCGCGGACCGGATGTCGGTCTTGCTCGGAGATGGCGCGCTGCGTGAGCGGATGGGACGGACGGCGCGGGAGTACATCGCCGCCACGTTCACCGTCGCCGCCATGGTCAGCGGCACGCTCGCCTGCTATGAGCGCGCGGGCGTGCGGGCCTAGCGACCCCGCCGGCCGCGCGGGCTGCAGGAAACGCACGGCTGGCCCGGGTATGTGCGGGGAAGAACGCAGAAGAGCCGGGAAGAACGAGGAAGAGCCGGCTCGCGCGGGGAAGAGCGAGAAGGGCGGAGCTACACCGGTTAGGCCCTCCGTGGGAGAGCCGGACAGCCCGAGCGGCCCGGCGGCGCCCACCCGGCGCTCGTCCCGGTCTCCGCTCGTCCCGGCGGCTCGGGTGCTGCCGGGCGCGAGTACTTAAGCGGCCCCACTTCGGCGGACTCCGGAACGAGCGGAGACGGGAGCGGCCATGCAGCGCAGCAGCAGCCGGTTAACTCAGTACACGGTCTGGCGAGCGGCGGCGGCCGGCCTGGTGCTGGCGGCCGGCCTTCTCCTGACCGGAGTCGGCGCCCGGGCTCAGTCGATCGACCTGCAGGCCCGGGAGCGCTCCCTCTCGGAAGTGACGCAGGAGCTCAAGCACCAGACCGGCTATGAGTTCCATCTGGCGCTGAGCAAGGAGCTGGAAGAGGCGCGCCGGCCCGTGCCCGCCATCCGCCGGCCGCTTTCCACCGCGCTGTCCGAGCTCGGATCCCTGTTCCAGTGCGACTTCTTCAGCCTGGACGCCGGCGGCTTCTACGTTGTCGCCGCGCCAAAGCCGGAGGAGGTCGAAACGGGGGCCGGTCCGTACCGGCTGCGGGTCGGGCGCGTCACGGCAACGGACCAGCCGGGAACCGTTCAGCTCACCCTGCAGTTCGCGGCGCCGGATGAGACGACGATGGAGGCTATCGCCGGAGTGCGGAGCGTTCAGGCGCAGGACAATTTCGGGCGCTCCCTCGTTCCAGCCTCGGATACGCTGCGCACCACCACCGGCACGCGGGTGCGGCTGACAGAGTTCTGGCAGCGTCTTCCCCTCTTCCTGAGAGACGACCGGGCGCTGCGGATCCGGGCCGTGCGGGGCGATCTGGTCCTGTTCCGCAGGGTCACCCCGCTCCATTTCGAGTTTCCGGTGGAGAACCGGGGCGCTCCGGTGGCCCGGGAGCAGAACGGGCTGACCTTTCGCCTGGAGAAAGCGCTGGAAGCGGACGGTCGCTGGTCCCTGGATACGCGCCTGTCATGGAAAGCGGAGAAGGCGGAGCGCGCGGTGGCCGGACAGGGGCTCAGCCGGACTCCGCAGCCGTACCTGGTGGATGCGGGAGGGCGGGTCTACCGGGACATCGCGGCGCGCCTCGCGCGTTTTCGCACTTCGTCCGGCGAGCAGGTGCTGGAGCAGCACCTGCGGTTCGACGGGCTGGACGCCAAGCCGGTCCGGCTGGTGTACGACGTTTTCCTGAAAGAGGAGCCCGGTCTCACCATCCCCTTCCATCTCGGTGCGCTCCCCCTGCCGGGCGCAAGCAGCGCGGGCGCGCACCCGGAGCTGCGGCCGTTCTTCGACGCGGCGAACGGCGGCACCGTCACCCTCTCCGTGACCGACCGGAACGGGAAGCCCGCCGAGGGCGAGGTCTCTCTCGGGATCTCGCGTAAGGAGCGTGACGACGATTCCGGGTGGACCGGGGTGCGCTGGCTGGATGAGGTTACCGACCCGGACGGTCACCTCCGGCTGGAGCATTTCCGCCCCGGCACCTACCGGGTGATCCGGGTGTTCCGGCTGGACCCGTCCCTGCCGCCGGTCAGCACCGGCAGGACCCCGGTGGAAATCACCGTGCAGCGGGGCATGGCCTCTCCCCTGCCGGAGCTGCGGCTGGGGGTTGCGGGGCGATGAGCGGTGCGATGAGCGGCGTGGCCGGTGCCGGCGCATTCCCCGCAGCGCCCCGCTTCCG
>CAYQDT010000064.1:0-221 GCA_964416225.1 uncultured bacterium | reverse complement strand
GTCGGATCGCCGTCGTCCGAGAGTCGCTCCCCAGCCCCGGTCCCGGGGAGCTCCAGGTGGAGGTTCGCGCCTGCTGCGTCAGCCCCGGTACGGAGCTGGGCTCGGTCGCGCTCCGGCGCGCGCACCCGACCCCGGACCTGCCCCGCCCGTTCGGCTACAGCAACGCCGGGATCGTCACCGGCGGCGGCCACGGCGGCGCCGCCGTGGCCGCCGGCACGCGC
>CAYQDT010000063.1:0-9859 GCA_964416225.1 uncultured bacterium | reverse complement strand
GGAGGAGCGCTGTCGAGCCACGCCCCCCGCTGGGGGCGTCACAGTTTTGCCGCCTCCGGCGGCTGGGGAGGGGTTGCAAGGGGGGCCGGCGGCGCCGTTGAGCTGCGCTTCCGCCGGGAGCGTCACAGCTGGCCGCCTTTGGCGGCTGGAGGTCCGGGATTCCGCCGGTTCGCCGGTCCGGCCGCGGCGCTCGGGCCAGCCGACGGTATCGGCGGCGGGTACCCACGGAATCTCCTTCGGCGGCTCAGGGTATCATGAGGGAGCCTCTCGCTCGCCCGACCACCACCAGCCCTTGGAACGCCGCCGCTACCTGCGCAAGACGAGCCTGGCGGAGTGCCGCCAGGCCTGGCTCATGCACCCGGACGTTCGCCTTACCGGGGTCGAGATGCTCCCTACGCCCGGGGCGCGTGGACGGGTGACCGCCGAGGCGGTGTACGCGCGGCGCTCCGTGCCCCATTTCCACTGCTCGGCGATGGACGGCGTGGCCCTCCGCGCGGCCGAGACCTGGGGAGCCTCCGAGACGGCGCCGGTCCGGCTCCCCGCCTCCGCGTACACGGTGGTGGACACCGGCGATCCCATCCCGCCGGAGGCCGACGCGGTGGTCATGGTGGAAGAGGTCCACTGGCTGGAGGACGGCGGGATCGCGCTGATCGCGCCGACCGCTCCCTGGAGTCACATCCGGCTGGCCGGCGAGGACCTGGTCGCGACGGAGATGGTGCTTCCCTCCGGCCACCTGGTCCGGGCGCCGGACGTGGCGGCGCTCCTCTCTTGCGGCGTGCGGGAGCTTCCGGTCCGGCGGCGGCCGCGGGTGTACGTCCTGCCCACGGGCGACGAGCTGGTGGACGCGTTTGCTTCGGAGGCGGAGCAGGACGCGCCGGGCGCGATCCTGGAGACCAACTCCCACCTGATCGCCGGCCTGGTGGAGGAATGGGGCGGCGAAGCCGTGCGCGGTGGCATCATCCCGGATACCCCGGAGGCGGTGCGGGTGGCGCTGCGGCAGGCGCTCGAGGAGGCGGATGTCGTGGCGCTGAATGCCGGCTCCTCGGCGGGCCGGGGCGACTTCGTCCCCCGCATCATCGCCGAGGAAGGCGAGCTGCTGGCGCACGGGGTCGACATCATGCCCGGCAAGCCGGTGGCGCTCGGGATCGTGGCGGGGAAGCCGGTCATCGGGATCCCGGGCTATCCCGTCTCCGCATGGGTGGTCTGCGAGCAGCTCCTCCGGCCGCTCCTCCACCGGCTCCTCGGCATCCCGCCGCCGCAGCCGGAGCGCGTTCCCGCCGTGATGGGGCGGAAGACGCCTTCGAAGATGGGCAACGAGGAGTTCGTGCGGGTGAAGGCGGCGCGAGTTGGCGGGCAGCTCGTGGCCGTGCCCCTCCCGCGCGGCGCCAGCCTGCTGAACTCCGTGGTCCGCGCGGACGGCGTGGTGCGCATCCCGGCCAACGTGGAGGGGGTGGATGCCGGCGAGGCGGTCCTCCTGGAGCCGCTGCACCCGGTGGCGGAGATCGAGGCGTCGCTGCTGGCGGTCGGCAGCCACGACCTGCTGCTGGACCTCCTCTCGGATCTCCTGGGCCGCGCGCTTCCGGGGACCCACCTTTCCAGTGCGCACGTCGGGAGCCTGGCGGGACTGCTCGCCCTGCGGCGGGGCGAATGCCACCTGGCGGGGACCCACCTGATCGACGAGGAGAGCGGCGAGTACAACCTCTCCTGGGTGCGGCGGTACTTTGGCCCGGGCGAGGTGGCGCTCATCCACCTGGCGCGCCGGGAGCAGGGGTTGATTCTCCCCCGCGGCAACCCCCTGGGCCTGCGCGGCCTGGCCGACGTGGCGGAGCGGAGCGCGGAGTGGATCAACCGGCAGCGCGGCTCCGGCACGCGGCAGCTCCTCGATTTCCGCCTCCGCGCCGAGGGGATCCCGGCGGAGCGGATCCGGGGGTACGAGCGGGAGCTGTACACGCACCTCGCGGTGGCCGCGGCGGTGAAGACGGGGGGCGCGGACGCCGGCCTGGGCATCCTGGCCGCGGCGAAGGCGCTGGAGCTGGATTTCATCCCGGTGGCCTCCGAGCAGTACGACCTTGCCGTCCGCCCCGACGCGCTCGAGCTTCCGGCGGTGCGGGAGCTGCTGCGGCTGGTCCGCGGCGAGCCGTTCCGGGAGCAGGTCCGCGCGCTGGGCGGCTACGACGTGAGCCGCGCCGGCGAGCGCATCCTCTGACGGCGCCGGGTGACCGAGCGCCGCTCCGGCGCGTGGAAGGCGGCCGGGTGCAGGGAGCGCGGGCCCGGCCGTAGAATTGCCCGAGGGTACCCCGTGCACGGACGGGCGCGGCGGTCGGGGGAAGCCCGCGCCGAGCGACATACAGCGAAACGTGCCGGGAGGTGTGCCGGGAGATGCAGAGGGAGAGAGGATGCCAATGAAGTCCAAAGCGGCCATTTTTACGGAGATCGGCAAGCCGTATATCATCGACGAGATCGAGGTGGATGACCCGGGACCGGGCGAATGCCTGGTCAAGCTGGATGCCACCGGTCTCTGCCACACGGAGATCTGGTACTCCGGCGGCGGCGACAGCGTGGACTACGGCGCGCTCTCCCCCCGCATCCTCGGCCACGAGGGGGGCGGGGTGGTGGTGAAGGCGGGCTCGGCGGTGACTTCCCTGAAGGAAGGCGACCACGTGGTCCCGCTCTACATCTCGGAGTGCGGGACCTGCCCGGAGTGCAAGGACCCGGACACGAACCTCTGCAGCTACCTGGACGACAAGGGGTACTACGAGGGCGTGATGCCGGACGGCAAGCCGCGCTTCCACTGGCACGGCAAGCCGGCCTACCACTTCATGGGCACCTCCACCTTCTCCCAGTACACGGTGGTGCCGGAGGTGGCGCTGGCGAAGGTCCGCGAGGACGCGCCGCTGGACCGCGTCTGCCTTCTCGGCTGCGCGATCACCACGGGCGTCGGCGCCGTGCTCTGGACGGCGCGGGTGAAGCCGGGCTCCACGGTGGCCGTGTTCGGCTGCGGGCCGATCGGCCTGAACGTGATCCAGGGCGCCCGGATCGCCGGCGCCTCGAAGATCATCGCGGTGGACCTGAAGCCCGCCCGCCTCGAAAAGGCCCGCGAGCTGGGGGCGACGCACCTGATCAACGCCGGCGAGCATGGCGGCTCCGGGACCGGGGCGGTGAAGGAGCTGACCGGCGGCGGCTGTGACTTCGCCTTCGAGGCGACCGGCAACACCACGGTCATGCGCCAGGCGTTCGAATCGGTCCGGTACGGCGGCGGGAAGTGCGTGCTCATCGGAGTCGCCAACACCGGCGCGGAGCTCTCGCTGGTCCCGCGGATGCTGATCGCCGGGCGCCAGCTCACCGGCACCGCGTTCGGCGGGTGCAAGGGCCGCACGCAGCTCCCCTACCTGGTGGACCTCTACATGGAGGGGACGCTGAAGATCGATGAGCTCGTGACGAAAGAGATCTCCCTGGAGCAGATCAACGACGCCTTCGACTGGATGCGCGCCGACCAGGGCTACCGGTACGTGGTGAAGTACTAACCGGCGCATCCCCGGAGCAGCGGCCCGCCGCGCGCCATTCGGTGCGCCGCTGCTCCGATTCCACAGCGTCGCGCGCCGTTTCGCATCGGCGGCGGCCCTCCCCACCGCGCTCCGCGGGGGCACACGCTTCCGGACGAGCCGGCTCTCTTGCGGACCGCTCCTCGGAGGGGAGCCTCCCGTAGGCCGGCGCGTCCGCTTATCCGCCCGGCCGGTAGGGCGCTCGGCGCACCTGGCGGTATACTCCCGGCAGAAGCTGTCGAGCGCTCGTCGAGCCGGGAGGTCCACGTCCGATGCCGCCTTGCTCCCCCCTTCCGTGCCGTCTGACGGCGCTCGCCGTGCTCCTCGCCGCCCTCCCGGCGGCCGGCGGGGGCACGGGCGCGTCCGGCGGGCCGCATCCCCTGGAGCCGGCCCGCCCGCCTAGGCAGCTCCCCGGAGATGGGCGCGGCTCCCGGCTGGTGGAGTGCAGCACGCTTATCCACGCGGACGAGGCGCGCGCCGCGTACGGGGTGAGCGGCGCCGGGCTCACCGCGGCGGTGCTGGACACCGGCATCTACGCCCGGCACGTCGACTTCGGCGGCCGGGTCGTGGCGCAGGTGAACCTCACCCGGGAGAACGGGGCCGACCCGGCGAACGCCGCGGACGGGAACGGGCACGGGACCAACGTGGCCGGGATCGTCGCCGCGAACGGGGTGCACGTGGGAATCGCGCCCGGCGCCGAGCTGGCGGCCGTCAAGGTCCAGGCGGACGACGGCACGGGGAGCATGGAGACCGTCTCCGCCGGGCTGGACTGGGTGCTCACCAACCGGGACCGGTACCACATCACGGTGGTCAACCTCTCGCTGGGCGACAGCCGGAACTACCAGACCGCGCCCGGGGATCTCAGCGGCATCCAGCAGCGGATGCAGCTTCTGGCGGCGCAGAACGTCGCCGTGGTGGCGGCGGCCGGAAACGGGTACTATTCCGCCCGGGGCGTGCAGGGGATGAGCGCCCCGGCCATCTATCCGGAGTGCCTCAGCGCCGGAGCGGTCTACGCGCTGAGCGCGGGCGGCTTCACCTACGGGAGCGGCGCGGTCGCCTATTCCACGGCGCCGGATCGGATCTGCCCCTTCTCCCAGCGGCTGCACCCCTCGGTGAACGGGACCTTCTTCACCACCCTCGTTGCTCCGGGTGCGCCCGTGACCTCCACCGGCATCGTCGATGACCACTCCTCATCCACGGAGCACGGCACCAGCCAGGCGGCGCCGGTGGTCGCCGGGGTGGTCCTCCTGCTGCAGGAGTACGCGCTCCGGACCTCCGGACGGCTGCCCTCCATCGCGCAGTTGAAGACGTGGCTCCGGGAGAGCGCCACCCCCGTAACGGACGGTGACGACGAGGAGGACAACGTGCCCCACACCGGGCTGAGCTTCCCCCGCGTGGATGCCCTCGCCGCGCTGAAGCGGGCGACTCCGGAGGGCGCGGCCATCAGCGGAACGGTCCGCTGGCGCGGTCTCGGGCTGGCCGGAGTCACGGTGACCGCGGGCGGCGCCGCCGCGACCACGGACGGGACCGGC
Organism: uncultured bacterium; assembly: GCA_964416225.1. Classification (GTDB taxonomy): domain Bacteria; phylum Armatimonadota; class SYMT01; order SYMT01; family SYMT01; genus CAYQDT01. The sequence goes on along the minus strand of CAYQDT010000063.1, from coordinate 4,785 downwards.
TATTACCAGCTCTCGGGGCTGGCGCCCGGGAGCTACGCGGTCACCCCCTCCCGGCCGGGCTACACCTTTACCCCGCCCTTCCAGACGGCGGAGGTCCGGACCAGCGTCACCGGCATCGACTTCACGGGCGCCACGCCCACGTACGCCATCCGTGGCACCGTCCGCCAGGGCGGCGCGCCCGTTTCCGGCGTCACCGTGGAGGCGGGCGGCGTGCTGGCGAATACGGACGCCGGCGGCGCCTACCGCCTCACCGGCCTTCCCGCCGGCACCTACGCGGTGACGCCCTCCCGTCCGGGCTACCGCTTCTCCCCCGCCTCGCGGCCGGTGACCCTGGGGCCGGGCGCCTCCGGCGTCGATTTCACCGCCGACACCCCGCCGCCGGACGCCCCGGCCGGCCTCCAGGCGGCGGCGCTCAGCTCCACGGAGATCCGGCTGAACTGGGCGGACCGGAGCGCGGACGAGACCGGCTTTCGGGTCGAGGCCCGGGTGGGCTCCGGCGCCTACGCGGAGATCCCGCACCTCCAGCTTCCGGCCCGCAGTACGGAAGTCGTGCTCACCAACGCCCAGCCCTCGGCCACCTACACGTTCCGGGTCTGGGCGTTCAACCGGCACGGAGAGAGCGCCCGCTCCAACGAGGCGACGGTGACCATGCCCCCGCCGCCGCCGCCCGGCCCCACCCGGCTCCGCGCCGCTCCGGTGCCGGGTCCCGCGGTGCTCCTCACGTGGAAAGCCCCGCCGGGGGAGGACGGCGGCTACCAGGTCGAGAGCAGCATCGACGGCCTGCACTTCGCGGAGGTCGGGACGACCCGCCCGCACGTGACCACGGTGCGGGTGGTGCGGCTCTCCCCGCACACGCTCTACTTCTTCCGGGTCCGCGCCGTGAGCGGGGGCGCTTATACCGACTATTCCAACATCGCCCGCGCGCGCACCCCGACGGGGTGACTCCCATGCCGCGCGGAGCCGGCGCGGGACGGGCGGCTCCGGTCCCGTTTCGCGCACCGGCTCCGGCGGCCGCACTACCGGAAAGGGCCCGATCCCGCTACACTGGAAGGGATTGCGCCCGGATGGTTGGTCATCGGTGTACCTCAAGCAGCTCGACATCCACGGTTTCAAGACCTTCGCGGAGAAGACCCAGGTGGTCTTCACTCCCGGCGTCACCTGCGTGATCGGTCCGAACGGCTCCGGAAAGAGCAACATCTCGGACGCGATCCTCTGGGTCCTCGGCGAGAACAACGTCCGCTCGCTGCGCGGGAGCACCGCGCAGGACGTCATCTTCGCGTGCAATGATCGCCGCCGCCCCCTCGGAATGGCGGAGGTCTCCCTCACGCTGGACAACAGCGCCCGCATCCTCCCCCTGGAGTTCAGCGAGATCACCGTGACTCGCCGGCTGTACCGGAGCGGGGAGAGCGAGTACTCCATCAACAAGGTCGCCTGCCGGCTCAAGGACATCTACGAGCTGTTCCTGGACACCGGGATCGGGCGGGACGCCTACTCCATGGTCAACCAGGGAGAGATCGACCAGATCCTCTCCGTGCGCGCGGAGGACCGTCGGGCGCTCTTCGAAGAAGCGGCCGGTATCAAGAAGTACCGGGTGCGGAAGCGGGAAGCGGAGCGGAAGCTGGAGCACACCCAGCAGAACCTCCTCCGGGTGAACGACATCATCGCGGAGATCGAGGCGCGGCTGGGCCCCCTCCAGCGGCAGGCGGCGGCGGCGCGGCGGTACCGGGAGATCGCCGGGCGGCTGCGCCTCCTCGAGAATGCCTGGTACGGCATGCGGCTGAAGCGGCTGGGCGTGGAGGGCGCCTCCCTGGCGGAGCTGGTCTCCGGCCTCGCCGCGGAGCGAAAGCGGCTGGAGGCGGAAGCGGCCGCGGCGCAGGCGGCGGAGCGGGCCGCCGCGGAGGCGCTGGCCGGGCTGGAGCGGCGTGCCGAGGCCCTCCGCGGGACGGAGACCGGCGCCCTCCAGAAGGTCTCCGAGGCGAACGCGGAGCGGGTCCGGGCCGAGGAGCGCGCGGGCGAGCTCCAGCGGCGCCTGGTCACGCTGGAAAAGGAGCTGGAGGAGCTGGCGGGGCGCATCACGGAGCAGGTCCGGCGGCAGGAGGAGACGGCGCGGGAAGAGCTGGGGCTGAAGCGCGAGGTGGATGCCGCCCGGAGCGAGCTCTCCTCCGCCCAGGCGCGCGCGGCGGAAGCGGCGAAGCTGCAGGAGCGGGCCGGCCGGGAGCTGGAGACGCGCCGTCAGGCGTGGCTGGCGCGGGCCCGGCGGGAGGCGGAGCTGGAAGCGCGGGTCCAGTCGCTGGAGGCGCGGGAGAAGGGCTTCGAAGGCACCCGCTCCCGGGCGCGGGAGGCGCGGGAAGACGCGGAGGCGGAGCTGGGACGCCTCCAGGTGGAGCGCGAGAGCTTCCTCCGGGCGGCGGCGGAGCAGAAGGAGCAGGCCGCCGCCCTGACGGCGGAGGTGGAGAAGCTGCGGGAAGGCGCCCGCGGCGTGGAGACGGAGCTGGCCCGGGCGCGGACGGCGAGCGAGCAGGCCAACCGCCTCCATCAGAGCCACAGCGCCCGCCTGCAGGCTCTCTCCGAGCTGGGCGAGCGGGGGGAGGGCGCGGCCATCGGCGCGAAGACGCTGCTGGGCGGCGTCCGCCGCGGGCAGGTGCGCGGGAAGTGGTCGCTCCTGGTGGAAGGCCTCCGGGTGCCGCAGGGCCTGGAGAAAGCGGTCGAGGCGGCTCTCGGCATCTACGCGGACGCCCTCCTCTGCGAGAGCCACGCGGAGGCGCTGGCCGGGCTGAAGTGGCTGCGCGGCCAGAAGCACACCGCGCTGGTCCTCCCCGCGCTGCCGCACGGGACGGAGGAGCCCGGGATAGAGGAGCCCCGGACGGAGGAGCCCCTGCCGGGCTCCCTCGGCGCACGGGTGCACGGCGACCCGCAGCCGCTGGCGTGGGCGCGAACGCTGCTTGGCCGCGTGTTCGTGGTCGAGAGCCTGGAAGCCCCGCCCGGCGCGCCCTCCGCGGAGACGGCCGAGGGCGCGCGGCCCGCACGGTGGGTCACCCCGGACGGCCAGTGGCTGGAGCACACCGGCGCGGTGAGCGGCGGGCCGGTGGGGGCGGAGTCCGCCGCCGCGGCGGCGCTGGGACGGCGGCGGGAGCTGGACCGCCTCCGGGAAGAGGCCCCGGCGCTGGAGACGGCCGCGGCCGCGGCGCGGGAAGCGGTGAAGCAGGCGGAAGCCGCCGCGCGCGATGCCCAGGCGCAGTTCCGGGAGCGGAGCGCCCTTGCCGAAAAGGCGCGCCTGGAGCACCAGGCCCAGGTGCGGGAAGCGGAGCGCCGTCACGGCGACGTGGAGCGGGCGCGGCACCGCGCCGAGCGGCTGAAGGCGGATGAGGGGCGCGTGGAGCGGGAGCACGCGGCAGTGGTCGAGGAGCTGGGGCGCGCCCGCGCCGAGCAGGCGAGCGCCGGGGAGCGGACCGAGGAGCAGGGCGAGAGCGAGGCCGCGGTCCGCGAGGCGGAGGCCATGGTCCGGGAGCGGGAGACGGCCCGGCGCGAGGCGGACGGAGCCGTGACGGAGCTGCGGGTCCGCCAGGCGAGCCTGGAGCAGCGGCTGCAGGGGGCGGCGGGGGCGGCGCGGCGGGCCGTGGAGGGCGGGGCGTACCTGGACCGCCAGCGGGCCGACCGGCTGCGGGAGCAGAAGAGCCTGGTCGCGGAGCGGGAGCAGCGCGCGCTCTCCTTCGAGACGCTGGCCGGCGTGGTCGCCGAGGCGGAGGCGGCCGTCGCCGCGGCGCGGGCGGAGCTGGCGGAGATCGCCGCGGAGCGGGAGAGCCGGACGGGGGAGCTGAACCGGGCCCGGACGGAGAGCCACGCCCTGCAGGGCCGGCTCCGGGAGCTGATGGAGCGCTCCCACCGGGCCGAAGTGGAGCTGACGGCCGTCAACACCCAGCGGGAGGCGCTCGGCCGGCAGTGGCTGGACGCCGTGCTCTCGCTGGCCGACGCGGAGCCGGCCGCCCGTCCGGCGGAGGGCGCGGCGCGCGCGGTGGGAGCCGGGGAGGCCGCTCCGGACGAGGCCGGGGAGCCGGAAGAGCCGCCGGCCCTCACCGTCGCCGCCCTGCAGGAAGCGTGGGACCCGGGAGAGGCGGAGCTGACGCTGCAGTCGTACTCCGATCCCGAAGGCGAGATCGGGAGGATGCGGCGCCAGATCCGCTCCCTGGGCGCGGTGAACGCGGAGGCGGTGGAGCAGTACGGCGAGGCCCAGGAGCGGTACGAGTTCCTCACCGGCCAGCGCGCCGACCTGGAGCGGGCTCGGGAGCAGCTCGAGGGCGCGATCAAGGAGATCGACCAGGCAAGCCGCGAGACGTTCATGAAGGCGTTCGAGGCGATCGCGCGCCACTTCGACACGATGTTCAAGAAGCTGTTCGGCGGCGGAGCCACGGAGCTCCGGCTGACCGATCCGGGCGACATCCTGGAGACCGGGATCGACGTCATCGTGCAGCCGCCGGGCAAGAAGCAGCAGAACCTCCTCCTCCTCTCCGGCGGAGAGCGCGCCCTGACGGCGGTGGCCATGCTGTTCGCGCTCCTGACGGTTCGCCCGAGCCCCTTCTGCGTGCTGGACGAGGTGGACGCGCCGCTGGATGAGAGCAACGTCGGCCGCTTCATCAGCACCCTCCGGGAGTTCTCGGCCCAGACGCAGTTCATCGTGGTGACCCACAACCGGGGCACGATGGAGGGCGCGGACACGCTCTACGGCGTGACGATGGAGGAGCGCGGCGTCAGCAAGGTCCTCTCCGTCTCGCTGAGTGACCCGGTGGT
>CAYQDT010000062.1:0-9869 GCA_964416225.1 uncultured bacterium | reverse complement strand
CGGAGCGGGCGAGCGAGATTCCCGGCAGCTTTCGGATGCCCTGGACGCCCTCGGCATCCAGCGCGGCGGAGGAGCGGAGCTGGAGCACAGCAGCTTCGGCGGCGCGCTGCTCGCGGATGATCTGCACCGGGCACTGGGACTGTACGCGGACGTCATCCGGCGGCCGCACCTCCCGGCCGGCCAGTTTCCCGCGGAGCAGGCGCTGGCCCTGCAGAAGCTGCAGCGGCTGGAGGACAGCCCCGCGGAGAAGCTTTTCATTAACCTGCGCCGCGCGTACTACCCCGGGCGCTATGGGCGAACGGCGCTCGGCACCCGTGAGGGACTGGAGGCGCTCGGCCCCGAATTGATGCGCGTGGAGCACCAGCGCCGCTACGTCCCGGACCAGGCGATCCTGGCGGTCGCGGGGCGCTTCTCGTGGCCGGACCTCCTTGCGGTGATCACGGAGTACTTCGGTGATTGGTCCGGTACGGCGCCCGAGCACCCGCGCGCCGACCCGGAGGGACGGATCCACTACCGGCACCTCCCACAGGACACCAATCAGGAGCAGATCGGGGTGATGTACCCCTCGGTCGCCCTGGGCGATCCGGATTACTACAACATGCGAATGGCGATCGAAGTCCTCTCCGGAGGGATGGCCGCCCGCCTGTTCACCGAGGTTCGGGAGAAGCGAGGGCTCTGTTACACGGTCCGCGCCAGCACCCAGGTGGTGAAGGGGCACGGCGCAATCATTGCCTACGCCGGCACCACGCCGGAGCGGTGCCAGGAAACTCTGGATGTCCTCATCGCGGAGCTGCGCCGGCTGGGTGATGGCGTCACGGCGGCGGAGCTTGCTCGGGCCCGCACCGGCGTCCTCTCCGCCCTGGTGATGCAGAGCGAGGCGACTCGCGCGCGTGCGCTCGGGCTGGCACGCGACCAGTACCTGCTGGGTCGGGTGCGATCCATGGAAGAGATCCGCGGCGCCGTGGAGCGGGTGACCACGGAGTCCGTCCAGGAATACCTCCATCGTCATCCCGCAAAGGACTTTACGATCGTGACCCTGGGACCCAAAGAACTGGAGGCGGCGTGAACTTCAAGCAAACGGTACTCGAGAACGGACTGACGCTGGTTGGGGAGCAAAATCCGGACGCGCTCAGCATGGCGGTGGGGTACTTTGTCAAAACCGGCGCCCGGGACGAGACGGCGGAGGTGAGCGGCGTCAGCCATTTTCTGGAGCACATGCTCTTTAAGGGCACGGAGCGCCGCTCCCCCGAGGACGTGAACCGGGAGTTCGACGAGATCGGGGCGGACTACAACGCCTTCACGGGCGAAGAGTACACGGTGTACTACGGCGCCGTGCTGCCGGAGCAGCAGACACCCCTGGTGGACCTGCTCACCGACATGATGCACCCGACGCTGCGGGTCGAAGACTTCGACATGGAGAAGAACGTCATCCTTGAAGAGATCTCCATGTACAAGGACCGGCCGCAGTTCACCGTCATCGACGAAGCCCGGGCCACCTATTATCTGGGTCATCCACTAGGCCACTCCGTCCTCGGCACCACCGAATCCGTCTCGGCGCTCCAGCGTAACCAGATGCACGCCTACTGGAGCCGCCGCTACGCTCCGAATAACCTGCTGCTGGCCCTCACCGGCAACTTCGACTGGGACGAGGCGGTGCGCCACGTGCGCGAGCAGACCGCGCGGTGGGATCCCGCGGATACGCCCCGGGCCACGCCGCCCTTTTCCCCCGAGCCCCGGATCAAAGTGATCCCGAACGACAAGATTCACCGGGCGCACCTTGCCGTCGTCGCTCCCGGAGTTCCCGCCCAGAGCAATCTCCGCTTCGTGGCGGACATCATCAGCGATGTGGTGGGAGGCGGAGAGGGAAGCCGGCTTTACTGGGAATTGATCGAGCCGGGGCTCGCGGACAGCGTGCGCCTGAGCCACGATGAAGAGGACGGCTCCGGCGCCTTCTTCGGCTATGCCTCCTGCGATCCGGACAAGACGCAAACGGTGCTGGACCGCATCCGGAGTGTTTTCGAGCGGGTCACCACCGGGGGGATCCGGGACGAAGAGCTGGAGCAGGCCAAGCGAAAAGCGGCCAGCGCGCTGGTCCTGCATGACGAGACGCCGCGGGGACGGCTGTTTCACGTCGGCTTCGACTGGCAGTATCGCTCCGAGCACCGGCCGCTGGACGAGGTGATCGATCGCTACCTCGCCGTGACGCAGGCGGATGTCCGCGCGTTTCTGGAGCGGCGCCCGTGGGAGAATCTCACCGTGGTGGGCCTCGGACCTATCCGGGAGCTGCGCTGACGCCTCTAATAGCTTGGCGGGGAGCCGCGAAGCTCCTCGCCGTCACCTCCCACCGCCATGGAACCGGAGCCGCTGGAACCGGAGATCGAGCTGCTGACCCTCCGCGGGGAGGAGTGGCGAAAGATGCTGGCCGCGGCTGCGGAGCTGGATCTGATCCGCGGGGGCTACTACCGCTCCCGCCCGCAGGGCATCCTCTTCTTCTGCAGCCCGGAACACTCCCCCGTCGGCTGGGAGGCCGGGTTTGCGGACGGCAGTCCGGACCTGCCGCGCGGCTACGTCGGGCAGGCGGAGGTCGAAGGGGTGGATGGTGAGAACGACATCGTGATCCGGCTCTCCATTTCCAACTGGACCGCCATGCGGAGCGTCAAGCAGGCGTGGGAGCGGGGAGAGTACCGGGGGCGCTTCGAGCAGTACGTCATGGACCAGGAAACGGCGCTCCGCGGCCGCCGCGAAGATCGCCGCTGGCTCCGCGACGAGTTCCGCCGGCTGCGCGCCTACGCATCGGGCGACCTCCTCGGGGAGCCGTAACCCGTAGAGCTCCCATCCGTCATCAGCACGGGAGATCCGAGGAGCAGGCATGAACCGTCGCCTGCAGCACGTGCGGTTCACCCGATTGCACCCAGGAGAAATGCGATGCACGAACTGGTGCCGATCATTGCCATCATCATGGGCTGCCTCTGGTTCTCGGGCGCGCTGCAGACCCTGGCTCGGAAGCTGCCCGCCAAGGGCGACAGAGAAGTGCTGGAAGAGCTCGGAAAGCTGCGGTCCGAGATCCAGCAGCTCCGGACGGAAAACCACGACCTGATCCTTGGCTTCGACAGCACGCTGCGGAGCGTCGAGCGTCGCCTGGAGCGTGTGGAGCACGACCGGGTGCTCCCGTCCGCCGCCTCCCCGGCGGCCGCTACGGATCTGCCGTATATTGGCGGCGGACGGTAGCGGACCGCACGCCCCGCCCCACTTACCGTGAAGGAGAGACCATGCCGGACAACGTGGTGGTTGTGATCATACTCGCCGTGTTGTGCGGGACCGCCGTGCTCATCACCGGGCTGGCGTTGTTCTACTGCTACCTGACGAGCGCCCGGCGAATGAAGGGGGATCCCACGCTCCGCCAGGAGCTGCAGGGGATGCGCGCGGAGCTCGAGCAGCTCCGGCGCCAGAACAACGACGTGATCCTCTCGTTCGACCACACGCTCCAGCGCCTCGAGCAGCGGATGAGCGCCGTCGAGGACCGCGCGCTTCCGGTCCCCAGCCAGCCCTCCGAGCCCCGGCCCGCACAGATCGCGGGCCGGCAGTTCTGACGACGGCGCTGCAGGCTCCGGTTCCGGCGGCGGGGGAGCGTAGGCTGCGCAGCGAGGATTGCCGGTAGCCGCTGACCGGCCCATGTTCCGCGTCCATTCTGCGCGGTCTCCGCCGGCCTGGCGCTCGGGATCATCCTTGGAAAATCTTCTTGTGGATCGAGGTGGTGATGTTTCGAGGCCCGGAGTGGCGGCGCGCGCTCTCTGCCGCTCTCGGCGCGCTGCTCAGCGACGTCGCGGTCGCCGGGACCGCGCTGGAGACGGGAGACTGCTACCCGGACGACACGGCGCTGCGGGCGACGCTCGCCGAGATGGTCGCAGCGGCAACGGCGCATTTGCTGAAGACGCTGGCGGGCTACGCGGATCAGCTCCAGCGCGGCGACTCGCCCTTCGACCCGGACACCCTACGTGCCTTCCAGGGATCCTTCCTTTGCCTGGGGGATGACCGCGGCGCGCGGTCGCTCGCGGAGGTCACGCGCTGCCGGGATCCGGACGGCTCCGCGGATGCGCCCGCGCCACTGGGCGAGCTCCCCCCGCGCGAGTTCATGCGACGGGTTCTGGAAGCTTTCAGCGTGCTCGCCGGCCGGGCCGACAGCTACGCTGACCAGGGCGCTTACCGGGCAGCCGTGTGCGACTCCCTCGAAGCGCTGCTGATTGCCGCGGAGCGGGCATGACCTCGGGCGGGACCGCCGTCCGGAGCCACAGCAAATGACCAGCCGGTGGCGGGAGATGGAGCGGTATGACGGAGGCGTATGACGGAACGGACCACTGATTGCTCCGTGCTCTTCGTCGCCGGAGGCCGAAGCAGCCGGATGGGCCGACCGAAGGCGTGGCTGCCGTTCGACGGGCGACCGCTGCTTGCGCACCTGGTGGACCGCATGCTGCGCTGCTTCCCGGAAGCCGTGGTGGTAACGGCCCCCGATGCCGAGCTGCCGCCCACCCGGGCGCGCGTCGTCTACGATGAGCGTCCCGGCGAGGGACCCGTTGCGGGGATGGAAGTGGGACTGCGCGCCGTGTCGCAGCCGTTTACCTTTGTCTGCTCCTGTGACGTGCCGTTTCTACAACCCGCGGTTGCTGCGTTTCTGCTGGAGCGCGTTCGGGAAGCGGACGTGGCGGTCCCGGAGGTCGGCGGGCGACTCCAGCCCCTCCAGGCCGTCTATCGGACCTCGGTCCAGCCGCTCCTCGCCGAGCAGTTGGCCGAGGGGCGACGGCGGCCCGTCGACCTGTTCGAGCGCGTGCGGACGGTGATCGTACCGGAAAGCGAGCTGCGCCGAGTGGACCCGCAAGGGCGATCGTTCCTCAACATGAACACCCCGGAAGAATACGAAGAGGCGCGGAAAGAGTGGAGTCGATGGCTGCCGGAGTAGTCGACGTGGAGCTGCTCGGCGTCGCGCGCCTGCTGGCCCGTCGGGAGCGCGTGACGGTGTCGCTGGCGGACTCGCTCCCGCTCTCCGCGTTCCTCCGCCGTGTTGTCGATGAGGTGCCGGCGCTGGTCGGTACCGTGATCAGCGAAGACGGTGCCCTCCTCGGCGGTCACGTGCTCAGCCGGCGCGGCCAGGAGCTCCTGCGGAATCCGGAGGATCCCATCCGCGGAGGGGACGAGCTCCTGCTCCTCTCGCTTTCCGCCGGCGGCTGAAGGCCGAGGTAGCGTCCCATAGGGACCGGCTGCCGGCTTTCCGTACGGCGAGCGGCGGCAGATCCCCGTCCGGCGGTCCGCATCCGGAAGAAGGTGCCGCCCGGTGCCTCTACCGGGCGAGGCTCGACCATCCGGCCTGCCGGTCCGAATGGTGCGCGGCATCATCCGGGGGGTCGCCAGTTAGCGACCCGGCGGGGCAGGCGCCCGCGCAGGATCTTCGGCTTGCGGCGGATAACCTGTTTTCTGGCGTGAACGAGTACACACGGCCAGACTCGGCACGGGCTCGACCGGAACTGGGGCAGATGTGAGTGGCGCGGTAGCAGCGGAGAAGGGCGGAGCGGTGCGCGAGTCGGCCGCGCGGAAGCAGATCCTGGACATCATCCGCCTGGTGGGCGGCCTGGTCCTGCTGGTAATCGTGGGCATCATCGTGTCTCCGCGGGCGCGAGACGGCTCCATCATCTTTCTCAATCCCACCAACCTCTTCGACATCCTCGCCCGGGTCTCCAACGTCGGCATCATCGCCGTCGGTATGACGCTCGTCATCCTGACCAGCGGGATCGATCTCTCCGTCGGCTCGGTGCTCTCGCTGGGTACGGTCGTCGCGGCCATGCTGCTGCTGGAGCCGGGGTGGAACAGCGCCTCCTGGCTGGCCGTTCCGTCGATGGTGCTGGCCGGCGGCATCGCCGGCGCGCAGGCGGCGGGCTCCCTGGCCCGTACCGTTACGGCGCGAAGTCGCGCGGGCCTGGCGGGGTTCCTGCTGGGAGCGATTCTGCTCGGCGCGCTCGGGGCGGCCCTCGTGGCGCATGGGATGCCGGTTCCGGTGCTGCTGATCGCGGTGATGTCCGTGGGGCTGGCGGTCGGCTGTCTGAATGGCGTCCTGGTGGCGGGGGGCGGACTCCAGCCATTTATCGCCACGCTGGCCTCCATGATCGGCATCTGGGGACTCGCGTGGCTGGTGGCGGGCGAAAGCAACGCGCGGCGCCCCATCCCATCCACGCGGGTGGAGCTGGAGGCGTTCAACTGGCTCGGCTCCCGGTGGCTCGGGGTCATTCCCGTGCCGGGGCTCGTCTTCGTCGCCGTGGTGGTGGTGGCGCACCTCGTGCTGCGCGGAACGCCCCTGGGCCGCCGGATCTACGCCATCGGCGGCAACGAGGACGCGGCACGGCTCACGGGCGTTCCGGTCACCCAGACTAAGGTGCTGGTTTATGGCGCCAGCGGTCTCCTCTCCGCGCTGACCGGCGTGCTCTGGGCGGCCCAGTACCACCAGGGATTTCCGGACGCGGGACAGGGCGCCGAGCTGGACGCCATTGCCGCCGTGGTGATCGGCGGAACGAGCCTGATGGGTGGGCGCGGCGGCGTGCTGGGCACTTTCATGGGCGTATTGATGTTCGGGGTGCTGAACAACATCCTGACGCTGCTGCAGTACACCACCAACTGGCAGCGGCTGGTTACCGGGGTGATCATCGCCGTGGCGGTGCTGGCGCAGGAAGGCCGGGTCCAGGCCTGGTTCCGGCAGTACGCGGCGTCGCTGCGCGGTTAAACGGTCCGGAAGCAAGCGCGCCGGGGCGCGCAGAGGAGAGTTATGAAAGGATACCTGGGGTTTGGTTCCGGGAAAGCCGGCTGGATCTGGATCGCGCCGGTACTCGCCGCGACGGCCTTGGCCGGGTGTGGTGGAGGGCAGAAGGCCGGCACCGGCGGGACCGCTTCCACGGGAACTGCAGCCGGCGGTGGAAAGAAATATGTGATCGGGTTCTCGCAGGTGACCGCCGCGGAGCCCTGGCGCGCCGTGTTCAATGAGCAGCTCCGGGCGGAAGCCGAGAAACATCCGGATGTTCAGTTGATCACCGCGGACGCCGGGGACAAGACGGAGACCCAGGTCCAGCAGATGCAGAACTTCATCACGCAGAAGGTGGACGCGATCCTGGTCTCTCCCAAGGAATCCGCGGGCCTCACGGACGTGGTCAGCAAGGCCGCGGACGCGGGAATTCCCACCTTCGTGCTGGATCGCAACGTGGAGACGGACAAATACACCAGCTTCATCGGGGCGGACAACGTGGAGATCGGGCGGAACGCGGGTCAGTACGCGGTGAAGCTGCTGGGCGGCCCGGGCAAAGCCAAGGGAAACTACGTCGAGGTCTGGGGCGGCTTTGGAACCAAGGCGTCGCAGGACCGCTCCCAGGGATTCCACGAGGTGGTGGACAAGGAGCCCGGGCTCAAGCTGGTGGGGCAGAAGGTGGATTCCGACTGGAAGCTGGAGAAGGCCCAGCAATATGTGGAGGGCGTCCTGAAGCTCTACCCGCAGATCGACCTCGTCTACGCGCACAATGATCCCATGGCCATGGGGGCGCGCCAGGCGGCGGAAGCTGTGGGCCGCGCGGACAAGATCAAATTCCTCGGCATCGACGGTCTCCCCAAGGAAGGCGTCGCGGACGTGAAAGAGGGTAAGCTGGCAGCGACCTTCCTCTACCCCACCCCCGGCGCGGAAGGTCTGCGGCAGGCGCTCAAAAAGCTGAACGGTGGAACGGTCGAGAAGAAGATCATCCTTCCGACCGCCGTGATCACCAAGGAGAACGCGGACCAGTACGCCAAGTAGTCCGCGCACCGCATCCGGCGCGGGCGGGTAGCGTTTCATAGAGTCAGAGGCCGGGCGAGCGGCGAACTCCAGACCCGACGGAATTTCGGGTGGGCTCCGCCTCGCCGCCCGCCGCCGGATCTGGAACGGCTCGCACGGTTGCCTCCACCGGGGCTGCGTGAGAACACGCTGGAGGGATTCGCGGCAATGTGGATGCTCCGCACGTCCGGCGCGCAGCGCCGGCTCGGTCTCCTCACCATGGCTGCCGTGCTGCTGGGCGTGCAGATCGCATTGCCGGCACGGGCCCAGGACACCTCCGTAACCCTGCTGCGCCAGGTCGAGAGCGCGCTCCGGCAGGAGAACGCCGGCCCGGTCCATGATCTGGGCCATCTCCTCAAACCGGGAGGGGTGCGGGAACTGGCGGCGCAGGCGGACCGCTTCAAACGGGACGGGGTCAACGTCTACTACGTCACCGTTCCGAAGGGCAGCGTGGACGTGGATCGGCTGGCGGAGACGGTTTATCGGGACCTGAACGGCCAGCCATCCGACATGCTCATCGTCTTCGACGGGCAGCGGGTGTACGGCAAGACACTGGCGCTGAAGGGGCATCGGGAAGCATTCGATCAGGCGCTCGAGGCGGCCCGGCCCGGTTTCAGAAAGTACTACGCGAAGGGCCTCGCCATGTTCGCGGAAGCGCTGCGTGACCAGGTCCGTGGAGCGCAGGGCGGTGCTTCCGGCGCGGCAGTGCAGGCACCCCCCGCGCACAATCCCCCCGCGGAGCCAGCCCACCCCCCCACCAGGCGGGTGGCCGGCCTACACCCCCGCGGCCCTCCACCCCGCCTCTGGATCGCGGTCTGGCGGAGGCTGGCGACCGAACGGGCGCGACGCACCAACGGTAGAGCCGTTATCATGGTGTGCAGTCGCGGAGGTACGTCCAGTGGCGACGGATAGCGATGGCACTCTGGAGCAGGTCGATCGGTCGCTGCTCAGTCCGATCGTCGAGCGGCTCCTGGGTCGTCGAGACGTCACGCTCGCCGACTGGAGCGGTTCGTCGGTGCCGTATACGACGTTTCTCTCCGGGCGAGCGCTCCGGTCCTTCTCGGGGACGGCGGTCACCGCGGGCGAACGCATCCCCTGGAGGCTGATCCTCAAGATCATCCGCCCGCCCGATCCCGAGCCGGCCCACGCGCCTAGCAATCTCGCCTGGACGCGTGAAGTCGATGCCTACCGTTCGGGACTGCTCGAGCAGCTGCCGGGGAATCTCCGCGCGCCCCGGGCCGTCCACATCGCCGGCGACGCCACTGGCGCACTCTGGCTCTGGCTGGAGCACATTTCGGATTTATACGAGCGACGCTGGCCGCTCCCGGCCTACGGCGTCGCGGCCCGCCATCTCGGGCAGTTCAACGGCGCCTATCTCACCGACCAATCTATGCCGACGGTCCCCTGGCTGATGACGGGCTGGGCCGAGTGGAACAGTGAGCCGACGCGTGCAGCGGCCGTCCTGCCCGTCCTCGAGCAGCTCCTGGCGGCCTCCGAGGTACAATCCGCATTCCCCATTCCGATCGCCGCTCGGGCGCGCCGACTCGTTCGCGATCAGCCCCGCTTCCTGGCGATCCTGGCCAGCTTGCCGCGGACGCTCTGCCATCACGACGCCGCCCAGGCCAACCTCTTCGCGCGCCGGCGGACGGATGGGGAGATCGAGACCGTTGCGATCGACTGGGAGTTCATCGGCCCCGGCACGATGGGGGCCGATTTGGCCTCGTTGGTGTTCTCGACACTCCGACGCGGGGACGTCAACAGTGCGGATGCCGAGGAGCTGGAACGGTTGGCTTTCGCTGGCTATCTCGCCGGATTGCGCGATGCGGGCTGGCAGGGGCCGGCGGACCAGGTGCGACTGGGGTATGTGGCGGCCGTGTCGCTCCGTTGGAGCCTGCTCCTCGGGACGCTTCGTGACGTCGTCGATGACGAGACGCGGGTCAGGGCTGCCCAGGACTGGAATCTTCCACCTGACCGCCTGCTCCGACAGTGGATCCCGCTGAGTACCTTCCTCCTTGACCGTGCCGACGAGGTGCAT
>CAYQDT010000061.1:0-9940 GCA_964416225.1 uncultured bacterium | reverse complement strand
GCGGCGAATGGAATGGCAATCCCGACGATCAGCAGGAACCAGGGGAAGACCAGGTCCGCGAGGTGCACGCCGCCGTTCCACGCCGCGTGCATGAGCTGGCGAGGCGTGGCGCCTCCGACGGAGACGTTGTTTACCAGCAGCATGCCGAAGATGGTCAGGCCGCGGAATGCATCGAGTGACTGGAGACGCTCCGAGGCCGGCTGGCGCTGGAGGTCCTTCCCCGCCGCAGGCTGCGGGTCGCCAGTGGCCGGTACCACGTCGGCCGGTACCGCGTCGGCCGCTCCCTCTGCTCCCTCTAGCGGTCCCCCGGGAGCGGCGGACCGCTCGCGCGGGACCGGCCGCTCGGCATCGGCGGGCCGCTCGTGAACCGGAGTGGTCTCCGTCTCCATGCGCTTCATTTCCCCGTATTCGCACCGTCTCCGGCGTTTGGACGACTTCCCCGCCGCGCGCCGCGTCACCGCGCAGGGAGAGCGGCCTTCCCCGTACAAGTAGCCCATGGCCTTCGGCCGGAGCTTCCGGCGGAACATCGCTTCCATTCTCCGGCGGCCGCCACCTGTTTCCGACGGCAGCTATCTTCCGGAGCGCTCGAACCGTGATGGCACAACAACGCGACAACCTGATCCTGCTCGGCGTCGACAGCCTGTGGGCGGACCACATGAGCTGCTACGGCTACCACCGCCTCACCACGCCGCACCTGGACAAGTTCGCCCGCGAGAGCGTCCTCTTCGAGCGAAATTACAGCCCCCATATCCCCACCACCAGCGCGTACGCCACCATGCTGACGGGTATGGACTGCTTCTCCCATGAAGTGGTCGCGCTGCGCCACCAGGGCGGACTGACCGAGCGGGTGCGGACCCTGGCCGAGATCCTGCGCCCGCACGGCTACCGCTCCACCTGCATCGGCTTCTCCGGAAACCCCAGTTCCCGCGGCTTCGACGAGTACCTCACCTACCCCGGCTGGGGCAGTTGG
The DNA here is from genome assembly GCA_964416225.1 of uncultured bacterium. Taxonomy (GTDB): domain Bacteria; phylum Armatimonadota; class SYMT01; order SYMT01; family SYMT01; genus CAYQDT01. Next base: position 8,970 of record CAYQDT010000061.1, on the reverse strand, counting down.
GCCGAGCGCCCGAGCCGCAAGGCCGAGCATCTGAACGAAGTGGCGCTGCCGGAGCTGGAGCGCCTGGCCAAGGGGGACCAGCCGTTCTTCCTCTTCCTGCGCCACCTGGATCCCCACAGCCCGTACCTGCCGCCCCAGCCGTTCGAGAACCTCTTTTACGATAAGGACCCCTGCGACCCATCCGTTCGTTCCATGGAACGGGTGATGGCTTTCAAGCCGTTCCGGGATTATTTTGCGACCTGGATGGCCCCGGGAATCACGGACGCGGAGTACGTCATCGCGCAGTACGACGGAGCGATCGCCTACATGGACGCCTGCATCCAGCGCATCTTCGAGCGCCTGGAGGCACTGGGCCTCGCGGACAACACGCTGGTGGTGCTCAACGGCGATCATGGCGAGACGCTACTGGACCATGAGTGCTACTTCGATCACCACGGGCTGTACGACTGCACCCTGCACGTCCCACTCATCATCCGTCATCCCCGGCTCCCGAAGGGGCTGCGGGTGCCGGGCTACACGCTGCACCAGGACCTGGCTCCCACCCTTCTGGAGCTGCTCGAAATCCCATACGACACCGCGTTCGACGGCAAGAGCCTCCTGCCGCTGGTCCGGGGCGAGCGGAGCAGCAACTGGAGTGACTTCTACCTGACCGAGTGCACCTGGATGCGCAAGCATGGCTGGCGCACGCCGGAGTGGAAGCTCATTCGCGCGCTGGAGCCGGACTTCCATTCCAAGCCCGAAGTGGAGCTCTACAACCTCATCCGGGATCCGAACGAGGACTGCAACCTCGCGGAGAGCGAGCCGGGGATCGTCCGGGCGCTCACGGCACGCATGGAGGCGTGGATTGCCCGGCGCGAGGCGGAGACCGGCACCCGGAATCCGATCAACACCAACCTGAACTGGCACGGCTCCAAAACGCACGAGGGACCCTTCACCTCATCGCGGCAGGCGTATGACACGCTGCACATCGGCGATCCAGGTGTTGCGGCGCGCCTGCAGGCTCGTGACGCCCAGCCGTAGCCTCCAGCTTCCGGCCGCCGCGTCAGCGCCAGCCGCCGCCGAGGTCTTCCACCCGGCCGGCCGCGGCACCCGGCCCGATACCGAGGTGCTGGTGCGCCAGCAACTCCGCCCGGCGGCGAAGCCAGCGCTTGATAGGCACTCGAACCGGCGGCAGCAGGAGCAGCAGACCCAGGAGGTCCGTGAGAAAGCCCGGAGCGGCGAGCAGGCCGCCCGCCACCAGGATGATCGCGCCGTCGAGCACGCCTTGAGACGGCACGCAGCCCTCTCCGAGATCGGCCCGGATCGTCCGCCACACGCGCCGCACCTGGCTGCGGACGAGCGCCGCGCCAAGGAAGCCGCTGGCGAAAATGATGGCCACCGTCGTCCAGAAGCCGATGTACCGCCCCAGCAAATAAAGCAGCAGGCTGTCCAGCAGCGTCATGCCGATGAAGACGGCCGCCAGGGCGGGGAAGAATCGGATGCGCATGGGCTCGGCTCCAGGGGGCGCGGTTCGAGATCTCGGCGGGGTGCTGGTTCTATTCTAAACAGAGTCCACAGGCCCTGTTCCGCCGGATTTGGGAGCCGCCGGCCGTGAACGCACGGCACGGACCGGGGCGGCGGCGCTTGTAGCAAACTCCGTTGTGTCGAGGGAGAGCGATGACTGAACAGACGATACCCGTCCTGGCACTGAGTGAGTTCGCCGCGGGGGGAGCCCGCGAAGCCGCGTTCGTCGACGCGCTTGGACGGTCGTTGGAGGACACGGGATTCTTCGCGCTGACGGAACATGGGGTTGATCCGTCGCTGGTCGGCGACGCCTACGCGGCCGCCACCGCGTTCTTTCTCCTGCCGAATGCCATCAAGCGAAGCTATGAGCTCCCCAACCTCCAGGGCCAGCGCGGGTTCACGAGCTTCGGTAAGGAGCACGCGAAGGACCACCCCGCGCCGGACCTGAAGGAGTTCTGGCACGTGGGCCGAGACCTGCCGTCCAATCACCCGTCGCGCGGCGCCTTCCCGGAAAATCTCTGGCCGTCTGAGGTCCCGCGCTTCCGAATCGCCTTGCGGGAGCTCTACGCCCAATTGGACCACTGCGCCCTTCGGCTTCTGGAGGCGGTGTCGCTCTACCTGGGCGAGCCGAGGAACCGCCTGTCGGAGATGGTCCGAGACGGCAACTCGGTGCTGCGGATCATCCACTATCCGCCCATTCCCGCGGAGGGGGACCCCGCCAGTATGCGCGCGGCCCCGCATGAGGACATCAATCTGATCACGCTGCTCTGCGAGGCGACCGCCGGCGGCCTGGAACTGCTGCGGCGCGACGGGCGGTGGCTCCCGATCCGGGCGCTCCCGGGGCAGATCATCGTGGACGCCGGCGACATGCTCCAGAACTTAACGAACGGGCTCCTGAAGAGCACCACCCACCGCGTGGTGAACCCGGGTAACAGCCGGGAGCGGCGTCTTTCCATGCCGTTCTTCGTGCACCCGCGCGCCGAGGTGAGCCTGGCGCCACTGCCCGGGTGCGTGGAGCGATCCGGTGGCGTGGCGCACTTTCCGTCCATCACTGCGGGAGAGTACTTGGAGCAGCGTCTCCGGGAGATCGGACTGGCCTGAGCCGGGCTCGAGCCATGCTCTCAACCCCTGCGCCCGCCCGGAGGGAGGGTCGGGTGCGGTGGCAGCCGGTTCGGAAAGGTGCTGCACCGGGGCCTGAGTACCGCGCATCTTTCCGGGGCACCCCGTGGCAGCAACCGCATGGGATGACCCGGCTATGCGCAGGTTCCGCCCGCGTGGCTCATCTGGCGATCCCGCTCCAGCTGCTCGTCGCTTTCGCAGTCGTCGTAGCGGGTGGCGTTCGCCTGCCCGTCCCGCACGGCGGCCAGGCGGTGCCCCGGTTGCACGCGCGCAACGAAGTGCTCATTGCAGTCGCTTCTGGAGCAGGTCTTGGACGGGAGGCCCGCTAGAAGCGGCCGCCGAGCAGGCGCCCCTTACCGCTCCGTGGGCACAGTCCACTCCCAGACCTCCATTCGCCGGCCATCGCCCGCCCCTGCTCGAATTCGGTCTCCAGCGCGATCCCAGCGGAGGTCGAAGATCATCATCGAGGGCCCGCCGAGTTGATAGACTACCTTCCCTGTCCGGACATCGTGAACCAGCACAATATCGACATGACCGTCGCTTTCTCGCATAGCATAGGTCAGTGCCACGCGGCTCGAGTCCGGCGCCCAGGCGATGGCGCGGACCTGCGAATAATAGTCAGGGAGTTTCTTCAGCACGGCACCGGTACTGGCGTCGACGACGCACGTATCCGAGGGGGGGCCGAAAACCGGCCAGTCTCCGCCAAACGCGAGCAACCGCGAATCCGGTGACCAGCTTATGGAAGCGATATTGCTCACGTCCCGGCTCACGTCAACGAGGTGGTTAAGGGTGATGCCATCGAGCACCTGGTAAACGTCGTAGGGAAACGTGTCTGGGGTATAGTTGGCGACCGCCTTGCGGCAGTCCGGCGACCACGTCAGCCGGACTGCACCAGGGACCTCTTTCAGGGTGCGCCAGTGGTGAGCGTCAACGATGACCGTAAGCCTTTCCTGGTCCCACGCGGCATACACCGCAAGGCGGGAACCGTCCGGAGACCACCGCGGACTCACAGTACTCCATCTGCGCCAGACCAGCGCGCGGGACGCAACAGCGTACACGCGCGCTTCCTGCCGACCGGAGACGGCCAGGAGCGACGAGTCGGGTGACCAGGTCAGCTCGGATGAGACCACTCCGGGTTTCTCGAGGGGAACAGGGTACTGCGGTCGGTCGACGTTCACCACCTCCAGCCCGCCCCGTCGTGGTGAGAGTGCCACGCGGTCACCGGAGGGTGATAAGGCCAGTTCGGCAATACCCACGGTGGCGAGGAGCCGCTTCCCGATCACGATCCGCCCGGCCCTTGGCTTTGGCACGGGAGCATGCTCTGGAGGGACGTGTCGGAACGCAGGATCGCGCCGCAGACCATCGCAGCCGGCGGCAGTCATACACGCGATGCCAAACTCAATGCCCTATTGTATGAAACGGAGAAGAGGAATGCGGCGTTTCATTTCCAGTTCCCCGCCGAGGCTAGGGTGGCGCTCGCTCGGCGCTCGTGACAGGCTGTGCCCCTTGGCACCCGATCCTTCAATCAGTCGCCAAAGCCGCTGCCTGCCGTGCCGCCCAACCATGCCGAGACAGCCCGCAGTCGTACGGCGTGCCGGCGCAGGCCCGCAACCCACAGGGAACTAAGACCGGCACGGATCCATCCCGTGAGGTCCCGCCGCTAACGGAGCATCCGAAACGATCCCGCCACACAGTCCTTCGAAAAGTGAAACCGCCGCGGGGGCTTCACCAGCCGGCGGCCGGTATCCGGCCAGGAGCGACTCCACTGACGGCGCATCCGCTGGTCCGGCTCCGTTCTGCCCCGTCTCATACAGGCGCCAAAAAAGCGGAAGAGGACGCAGGTCCCCCTCCGCTTTTCGACTGCTCTCGCGGGCGATCAGAGCCGCGACTTGCTCCCAGCACCGTTCTGCTGAAGCTGGGACGCCAGATCGATGATCTGCGCGTTGGTCGGGAAGCGCTTGAACCACTTGAGCAGCATGTCCAGCTGCTCCTGGCGGTCGCCCGTCTGGCCGTGCAGGAACCGGCGCAGGCGCTGGACGGCCAGCAGCTCGGCGGGAGTATACAGCAGCTCTTCACGCCGCGTCCCGGAAGCGGGAATGTCGATCGCCGGGAACAGCCGGGCCTCCGCGAGCTTCCGGTCCAGCCGGAGCTCCCAGTTTCCGGTGCCCTTGAACTCCTCGAAGACCATGTCGTCCATGCGACTGCCGGTATCGACGAGCACCGTGGCGATAATGGTGAAGCTGCCGTGGCCATCGGTGGCACGGGCCGCGCCGAAGAGGCGCCGCGGGAACTGCAGCGCCGCCGGATCGAGGCCGCCGGACATCGTGCGCCCCGACTGCTTCCCGGAGAGGTTGGAGGCCCGGGCGAGACGGGTGAGGCTGTCGACCAGCATCACGACATCCTTGCCGGACTCCACCAGCCGCTGCGCGCGGGCCATCAGCAGCTCCGCGTTCTTCAGGTGGTTCTCCGCCCCGTTGTCGAAGCTGGAGCCGATCACGTGGCCCACGTCCGCGCGCCGGAAGTCCGTAACTTCTTCAGGGCGCTCGTCCACCAGGAGGATGAAGCGCTCCGTTTCCGGATACCGCTGGGCGATGGACGCCGCGATGTTGCGCAGGAGGGTCGTTTTACCGGCGAACGGCTGCGCGATGATCAGCCCGCGCTGGCCGAACCCCATCGGCGCGAAGAGATCGATTGCGCGGCCGGAGCTGTCTTCCGCGCTGGCCTCCAGCAATATGCGCCGGGTGGGCGACTCCGCGGTGAGGCGGTCAAAGGACGGCCAGTTCCGCGCCACCGTCGGGGTCTGGCCCTCCACGGCAAGAACCTGGCAGACGGAAGCGCTCCGCTGGCCCTTGGCGGGCGGGCGCCAGTTGGCCTGCACGCACTGGCCGCTGCGCAGGCCGAACTGCCGGATCAATCCGTTCGGGACGAAGAGGTCTTCGCGGCTGGGGGTCCAGTTCGGATCCCGGCGCAGGAATCCATGTCCCTGCGAAGTGAGTTCCAGAATGCCCTCAACCGGATCATTGCTGGCTTCCGGACGGGGCGTCCGTTCGGTCTTTTCCCCGTCGACGGGAGTGGGTCGCTGCCGGGGACGGCGCGACTGAGGTCGGCGGCCCGTTCCATTGTTTCGCGGGCCCGAAGGTGTGGGATTCGGCGTTTCCTGCAAAGCTATCACCAGGCGCCAGTGGCAGGTCGGGAGCGGTCCATTTAGAACCGCTGGTGGTCTCTTCGTCCAGCATGCCTCCCCAGGAGACAGGTCCGGTCGCGCGGTAATGCATTTCCGCGAACACGGTTCATGGGGGCGGCAACTGATACCCCAATTGGAAGGTCCGCGTCTGCGCGGAGCTTCAGGTTGATCTCTTAACCTTGTTGGCCTTGAACCACGCCGCTGTCCGGAACACATTGTCCGGATACAGGGACGGAAGCCGTCTAGGGAGCTGTTCCCACCGGTGTCAGCACGCGCCGAGGCGGGGCAGAAGGGGAACAGCGAGGAGCCGCGGGGTGTCTCTACTCCAGCTTACGTGGAGTTTAGAAGACTGTCACTACATATTCGGTGATTTGTGAACAAAAAGCAAGGGCTATCGTGAACTTTTTTCCGGGTAAATTTTTCAATGCTGGCGTCTCGCTGTCGGAGGATAGACCAGGTAGCCGCTCCGTCCCGCGTCGGTCGCGAGCAGATGGCCGGTCCCCACCGTCACATACAGTGTCGTGAGATCGGGGCCGCCCCACGTGCAGTTGGTCGGCCGATCGAACGGAACCGGATGGGTGTCCAGCACCCGTCCGTTCGGCGCAAAGAGGTACAGCATCGGGCCGGGGCCGCTCTCCGCCCAACCCGCCGTCGCCACGATGTTCCCTTCTCCGTCCAGGCACATCCCGTCGATTCCGCGATGGGGATAGAAGTTGTGCAGCACCTCGTACCGGCCCAGCGTGCCGTCTTCGCGGATCGGATAGGCGCGCAGCTCCCGCTTCCGGTCGACGCCGTACTCGCTTTGTGCCACGAGCAGGGTTTTCCCGTCCGGCGTCACGAGTAAACCGTTGGGCCGCGTGGTGTCGAACGTGACCCGCTCGATGGACCAGGATCCGTGGGTGCGCGGCTCACAGCGATAGACGGACTCATGGTCCAGCTCCATGTCGTCCCGGAAATCGCCGTAGCGCGGGTCGGTGAACCAGAGCCGCCCCTGTGGGTCGAACGCCAGATCGTTCGGGCTGTTCAGGCGCCGGCCTTCGAAGCGGTCCGCGATGACCGTCACGCCGCCGCTGCGTTCGTACCGTACGATTCGCCGTCCGCCTGCCCCACCCTGGCAGCCGTACAGGTCGCCGTCGGGGCCGAAGATCAGCCCGTTGCCCTCGTGCGTGTCCTCTCGGTACACGGAGGTCCCGCCGGTCGCCGGATCGTACCGCAGGATCCGGCTGGAGGGAATGTCCGAAAAGAGGAGCGCCTGGCCGTCCCATGCCGGTCCCTCGGTGAAGCCGAATGGACCCGCCACCACCCTGAATTCCCAATCCATCGTTAGCCGGCGCCTCCGGCCGGACCGCGGAGCGCATCCGTTTTCGCGGCGGAGATGAAGTCATTTCGGTGGAGACCGCGAATCTTGTGCGTCCACCAGGCAACCGTCACTCGCCCCCACTCCGTCAGGATCGCCGGGTGGTGGCCTTCCGTCTCGGCAAGCAGCGCCACGCGGACGGTAAATGCGACCGCACTGGAGAAATCGTCGAAGCGGAAGACGCGCTCGAGGCGGGGTACTCCGTCCCGCTCGACGATCTGCCAGTCCGGAGTCTGCGGCTGGAGCTCGGCGATCTCCGCTTCGGTGACGCGGGGCGCATCTCGGCGGCAGGCGACACAGCGCTCATGGGTGAGATCCGACATGGATCCAATCTCCGTGGGATGACCTTCTGGCGGGGATTTCCGCAGGGGTCCCGCTGCTGCGGCGTCAGGCGCGGCCCGCGTGCGGACATGCACCCATACGCTCTTCGCGTCCGAGTTCCCTTTGCGCTCTCCCCAATCGATGCGTTATCACTCTACCGCAGGTACAGACGAGGAGCGCACGGATGCCGACCCCTATTCAACAGAGCGACATGGAAGCCATCTTTGCCGTTACGGACGCGCTGGGAATCCATCGCGAATCGGTGACGGTCCCCCTCGCCCGCCGGGATCCCGGCTCGGTGACGGATCTCGGCCGCGGCCAGATTAAGATCAACGCCCCGGAGGGACAGCCGGTGGAAGAGTGGGCGCAGGGTCCCATGCGGGAGGAGCTGGCGCTGCTGGGGTATGCCGAGCTGCCGTAGCACCCCGCCGGGCCGGCGCCGCGGCCCGCGCGCAGCAACTCCGGTGCGTGGACCGGCCGGACCCCGCCGCTCCCGCTCGTCCACGCACCCGGAAATCGCCGCCTGCATCGCCGCGCGTCCATTCCGGGTCGGCACCCCTACCCGCGCGCTCGCCGCGCCGGCGTGAGCGTCACGTTGCGGAAGTCGATCGGCCCGTGGTCTCCCTGGAGCATGATCGGACCGGACGCCCCTTCGTTGCTGTCCAGCGCGCCGCCGGTGATTCCGGGGATCTCCTGACGATCCAGCACCGTCTCCCCATTCAACACTTCGGTCACCCGCCGGCCCACCAGGGTGGCGTCGATCGACTGCCATTCGCCGGCGCGGCGGGCCGCGTTGATGCGGGGCGTGAGGAATCCGTAGATCCCGCCGATCAGGTGGCTTTCCGGCTCGAGGCCGTAGTCATCCTGAATCTGGATCTCGTATCGACCGCGGAGATAGATGCCGCTGTTGCTGCCCTGGGGATAGCGGAATTCGGCGTGGAGCTTAAAATCATCCCACCGCTCGGTGGTGATCAGGTCCGTCCGGTGGGCGATGTTGCGCAGCAAACCCTCCTCGACCACCCAGCCGCTCTCCTGAGCACGATTTCGGGGCTGCCAGCCGGACAGGTCCCGGCCGTTGAACAGCCGGACCGTCCGTCCCCACACCGGCTCTACGGAGCGCTTCAACAGAGGCGCGCGGACCGCCGTCCAGGGGTACTCCCGCCCGTTCGCGTCCGTCAGCGTTCCGACCAGGCGATCTCCCTCCAGGCGGCCCGCGAAAACGAGGTCCTGTGGCCCTCGCTCCCACTGCTTGGGAATGGTGAACCGCATGGCATGGCCGTCCCACAGGACATGGGAGATCGGGCGGGCGCTGCCTCCGCCACCCACGTATGAGCCGACGAGCGTGTCGAAGCCGGAAAGCTTGATTTCGAGCCAGGATGGATACCGGCCGCTGCCCTCGCCGACGTTCATATCCCTGCGGCCGAGGTTGGGCGCGCGGCCGGGCGCGGCGGCGCGCGGCGGCGCCGCGCCCGCGGCGAGGAGGCCG
>CAYQDT010000060.1:0-10090 GCA_964416225.1 uncultured bacterium | reverse complement strand
GTCTGGTACCCCTTCAGCGCCTCCACCGCCCGGACGCGCGCCTTCTCTGCCGGCGCGTCGGCCTGCGTGAACGCCTTCAGCTCGCCCTCGAAGAACTCGATGCGCCCGCGGTTGTCTTTGATGCCCTGCTCCAGGTGAACGGCCGGCGGGTCTGGATCCAGGGCTGGAGCTGGGTGCCGGCGGACCTGCTGTACGGCGGCATCTCTGAGGAGCGGTACGACCGCTTCCTCCGCCTGGCCCGCGAGGCCGGCGTGAACCTCCTGCGCGTCCGGGCGGGCGGGTTGATCGAGAAAGAGGTCTTCTACCGTCTCTGCGACCGGTACGGCCTCCTGGTCTGGCAGGAGTTTCCGCTGGCGGGCGAGGTGTCCGAGGACCCGGCGTATGTCACCTACGCGCAGGCGCAGGCGGAAGCGATCTTGCCGCGCCGGCGAAATCATCCGTCGCTCTATCTCTGGTGCGGCGGCTCCGGCCTGCAGGACGCGGCGGGGCGGCCGCTGGATGACGCGCACCCAGTGCTGCGCGCACTCCGGGAGTCCGTGGAGCTGGATGATCCGGGCCGCGGCTGGCTATCGACCACCGGCGGCGCTCGAGGGCCGAAACCGGGTGCCGGAGGCGGGCCGGAGGTCCGGTTGCCGGAGCTCGCCCGCTTCTGCAGCACGCCCGGGCCGCCGCTCCTGATCGACTGGGGCCCAGCAAGTCCTCCGGCGCAGGAGACCCTCCGCCGGGCTCCCGAGCCGCGACAGAGCCCGGGAGAGACGCCGCCACAGAGCCGGGAGGCGGGACTGCGAATCCCGGATCGGACGCCTGAGCCCGACCTGCTCGCGAGCAGCGCATTCGGCCCCATCGAGGAGCCGGCCGCACGGGCGATGGCCGAGCAGCTCCTCCAGGCGCTGGCGCTCCAGTGTGGGATCGAAGCACAGCGCCGGCGGGTCTGGTGCTCCGCGGGGGCAATCCCGGAGGCGCTGAACGAGTCGCGGCCCGCTGATTCGCCCGCTGCGGTCGACTACTGGGGGCGGCCCAAACCCGCTTATTACGCCGCACGCCGGGCGTATGCTTCGTTCCACGTGAGTGCCGAGTTTCCAAGCTTCATCTGGTCCGGGGAGAGCGCCTTCCGGGCGGAGGTCTGGCTGCACAATTCCGGGGCGGAGCGATCGCTCCTCAACGTCGTGGCGACCGTGCTGGACCTCCAGGGCCGGGAGCTGTACCAGGAGAATCTGGCGGGAGAGGCCCCGGCGGAGAGCGCGGAGAACGTGGGAGACCTGTACTGGCGCTTCCCGGCCGGCTTCGTGGACGCGTTCGTCCTCTTCCTCAGCGTGGTGGACGAAGAGGGTGACGTGATCGCCCGCAGCGCCTATCCCTTTTCGCGGGCGCCGGAGCCGGCGTTTGCCCCCTTCCGCGCGGTGCCGGAGACCACGCTGGCGGTCGAGGCGGAAGCGGACGAGGTCACCATTACCAACAGCGGCAGCGCGCTGGCCCTCTGGGTGGAAGTTCGGGCCGACGGGGGTTTTGTGGAGGACAGCAGCTTTCCGCTGGAGCCGGGCGCGTCCCGCCGCATCCGCGTGCGGGAAACGGGCGGCGTGCAGGTGAGCGCCTGGAATGCCGCGGCCGTCAGCCCCGGCTAACCGGGGACGCCGTGCCGTCGGCGCGAAGGGAGAAGAGCGAGAAGAGGCGAGAGAGGGGGGGAGAGGATGGAAGACCCACGCGTACACCTGGCCCGCATCGGGAAGCTGGCCTACGACCGCAAGCTCCTGGATGCGGCCGGCGGGAATATCACCACGCGATTCGGTGACCGCGTTTACATGTCACGCAGCTACGCCGGCGGTCACCACCAGTGGGACCTTCGCCCGGAAGACGTGCTGGTGCTGGACCTGGACGGCCAGATCCTGGCCGGCGAGGGAGAGTTCAGCCGGGAGGGAGCGGTGCACATGGCCTGTTACCACGCCTTTCCGGACGCAGGGTGCGTCTTCCATGCTCACTCGCTGAACGTGATGCCGTTCGTCGTCAAGGGGGTGCCGATCCCGCCGATGAGCGAGCAGACGGACAAGTACGGGCCAATCGGCTTCTGCAAGTGGGCCGCCACGCACACACCGGAGCTGGCCGGGAACGTAGTCGAGGCCCTGAAGCCGCTGGCGCATGAATTGCGGAAGCACCCGATCGCGACCATGATTCCCCGCCACGGAATCTTCGTGGTCGGGACGGACCTGAACACCACCTACGACACGCTTGAACGGATTGATCGGAATGCCTACATCGCGCTGATGGCGCGATTGGTGGAGTAGGCGCGTGATTCTCACCGTGACCCCGAACACGGGGCTGGACCGGGTGCTGTTCCTGCCGTCCATGGAGCGGAACCGGCGCAACCAAGCGGCGGACGTCGTTGAGTCGATGGGCGGCAAGGGGTGTGACGTCTCTCTCGTCCTGCGGGAGCTGGGCGAGGAGACGGTCGCCACGGGGCTGGCGGGCGGCGATACCGGGCGCCGCATGGAGGTCATGCTTCGCCAGGCAGGCGTGACGCCGGACCTCGTCTGGACGAACGGGGAGACGCGGCTGAACACGGTGCTCATCGAGACCGGGTTGGGCGGTCACACCACGATCTGCGCCTCCGGCCTGCGACCGGACGACACCGCCCGCGCCGCACTGCTCTCCTGGACGGAGCGGTGGTCCGCCGCGGCGGAAGTCGTGGTGGTGGCCGGGAGCCTGCCGGAGCAGTGGCCCGCAGAGCTGTACACGGAGCTGGTCCGCGCCGCGCGGAGCGGCGGAAAGCCGGTGGTGGTGGACGCCGCGGGCCCGCAGCTCCTCGCGGCGCTCCAGGCGCAGCCGGCGGCCGTGAAGCCGAACCGGCAGGAGCTGGAAAGCGTGTCCGGCCCGCTGCGGGACCGGAGCGCCGTGATCGCCGCGGCCCGGAGGCTGCAGGAGCGGGGCGCCGGATGGGTGCTCGCGTCACTGGGAGCCGACGGAGCCATGCTAGTCTCCGAGCGAGGCGCCTGGTCCGCGCCGGGGCTCCGGGTGCCGGTCATCAATCCCGCCGGCGCGGGTGACGGGATGACCGCCTGCCTGGCGCAGGGTCTCGCCCGCGGGTGGAGCGAGGGCGAGACCCTGCGGTGGGCGATTGCCGTTTCCGCCGCCATCGTCACAACCCGCGGCACCGCGGAGGTGCGCCGGGCGGACGTGGAGCGGCTGCTTGGAGAAGTTCGTGTAGAACCCGTCTGAACGCGGGAAGGTATCTAGCTGGTCCGGACGCCGCGGGAGCCGGCCGCTTCCGGCCTGCGGACCGCCACACCCGCCGTACCCGGCGCCAGCCGGTCATCTCTCCCTCATCACACAGCTTCGAGGAACACCATGCCTTCCGTTCTGGTTACCGGCGGGGCCGGCTATATCGGCAGCCACACCGTCCGCGAGCTCAGCCGCGCCGGCTACGAGATCTTGATTTACGACAACCTGGAGAAGGGCCACACGGCGGCGGTGGCGGATTACCGCGTCGTGGTGGGCGACCTCCGGGACGGGCTCCGGCTGGACCGGGTACTGCGCGAGTTCGACGTCCGCTCCGTGGTCCACTTCGCCGCCTATATCGAGGCGGGCGAGTCGGTGCAGTACCCCGGCAAGTACTTCGAGAACAACACGGCGGGAACGCTCAGCCTCCTCCAGGCGATGGTCCGCAACAACGTCCCGCAGCTCGTCTTCTCCTCCACCGCAGCCGTCTACGGGGAGCCGGAGCGCGTGCCGATCGTCGAAGACGATCCGAAGCAGCCGACGAACGCCTACGGGCTGTCCAAGCTGATGGTCGAGCAGATGCTGGACTGGTTCGAGCGTGCCCACGGGCTGCGCTCCATCAGCCTCCGCTACTTCAACGCAGCCGGGGCGGACCCCAACGGGCAGGTGGGGGAGGACCACGATCCGGAGACGCACCTGATTCCGCTCATTCTCCAGGTGCCGCTCGGCAAGCGCGAGAAGATTTTCATCTTCGGCGACGACTACGACACGCCGGACGGCACCTGCATCCGGGACTACATCCACGTCGTCGACCTGGCGCAGGCTCACGTTCTCGCGCTCAAGGCGCTGGACGGCGGTGCGGGTCGGAACTACTACAACGTGGGCAATGGGAACGGCTTCTCGGTGCGGGAGGTCATCCAGGTCGCTCGCGCAGTGACGGGCCATCCGATCCCGGCGGAGACAAAGCCGCGGCGGGAGGGGGATCCGGCCCGGCTCATCGCCAGCAGCGAGAAGGTGCGCCGGGAGCTCGGCTGGGAGCCGCGCTTTGCGGACCTGCACCAGATTGTCAGCCACGCCTGGCAGTGGTACCAGAAGTGTCCGGACGGGTACCGGCAATAGACCAGGGAGAGCGGGCCGGCAGGGGAAGGGCGGGCCGCCGGCCCGTCCTTCTGCCGTTATCGGACGCTCCACCCGCCGGTCAGAAAGGAAAAAAAGCCTGCCGAAGCACGAGGCTGGCAGGCCACCGGTAGGGAGTTAGGATTTGGAACACGATTATCTACTTCCACAGCGCGAAGAGCGGCTAAACAGGTTTTTGCAGAATCGCCCATCATCCTGACGGCGGGGCTCCGGCGCCGCGATCCTTTCCGCAAGGGCGCAGGCCGGTGTCGCGCCGGCACGGGCTCCCCGGCCCATGCCCGGCTGCCGGGTGCAGGAAGCTCCGGCAGCGGCGGGAAGCAGAAGGGCGCTGTCTGTGCGGCCGCTGCCTGCGCAGGCGCCGGCGGTGACCGCCGTTGCCCGCCCTGGCGGAGCGTGTCGGACGGCAGCCGCGGGGAGTGCGTGATCGCTCGGCACGCGGACGCACCTCACGGTCAGGGCTTTTCTTCCGCCGCCAGACCGGTTATTCTAGAGCGCGCTTCCGAGCGGCCGCCCGTGCCCCTCCCACCTCGCATCGTTACCCTGCGGGGCCACCTGCCCGGCCGCAGTCTGGTATGTCCTGTCGCCTGATTATCAACGCAGATGACTTCGGCTGGTCCGAAGGGGTCAACGAAGCCATCGCGATCCTCCACGACGAGGGCATCATCACCAGCACCAGCCTCATGGTCGGCTGTCCCGCGGTCTCCGGGGCGGTCGCGCTGGCACGGGAGCGGCCGAAGCTGGCGGTCGGCCTCCACATGACCCTGGTGTACGGGCCCTCGCTCCTGTCTCGCGAAGAGCTGCCGCACTTGGTGGATAAGCGGGGCTGGTTCACCATGGACCCCATCCGCGCCGCGCTCCGGTACACGTTCCTGCGCCCCTGCCAGCGCGAGCTCTACCGGGAGCTGGAGGCACAATTCGCCGCGTTCGCCGCCACCGGGCTGGAGTGGTCCCACCTCGACTCGCACCTCCACTTCGCACTCACACCCGTCTTCTTCCGGTACGCGCTCGAACTGGGCGCCCGCTACCCGATTACAGGATTTCGGGTGCCGGAGGACGATTTCGCGCTCTACCGCCGGATGGATAAGGCCGACGCACGGAAACAGATGCTGATGGCCGGCCACATCCACCGCACCACCCGCTGGCAGCGGCGGATGCTCAGCCAGCGCGGTTTTCGCACCACGCGCTGGTGCTACGGCTTCTTCCGCACGGGGCGCCTCGACACGGAGTACCTGGTCCGGCTCGCAGCCCACTTGCCGGAAGGCAACCTGGAGCTCCACTGCCACCCGGACCTCTCCACGGAGGCGGGAAAGCGGGAGTTTGCCGCGCTTCGCTCGCCCGAATTCCGGGATGCGCTTGAACGGCGAGGAGTCGAGCTGGCAACGTACTCTACTTTGAGCGACCAGCGACCGACGATTGGGTAAGGATACGGGCGCACGCCGCTTCACCGGAGCGTTGCGCGCTCGCTGCCACGCTGCGATACAACAGGGACAGCATTCCACCTTCCGGGCGTCCACTCAGGCCGCTGCCGGATGACCGAGATGGACGGGAGTTTCCCGGGACGGGTGGGGTTTGCCCCGTAGACTTGGAACCAGCCAGAACTTATGCCGGCGCCTCACCTCGGTGGCGATCTCCTGCCATCGGAACAGCAAACCCTTCGCTCCGACGCCCATTTTGAGGGTCTCGGTCTTCACACGGGGCGAATGGCCCGGGTAGTGGTGCGGCCCGCACCGCCGGACCACGGGGTGGTTTTCGTCTCCAACGGGCACCGGATCCCGGCGCTGGCCGAGTATGTGCGAGACACCACGCGGTGCAGCGCGCTGGTGTCCGGCGACACCACGATCTTCACGGTGGAGCACCTCCTCGCGGCGCTCTACGCGCTGGGCGTGGACAACGCCGAGATCACCATCGACGGGCCGGAGCTTCCGGCCATGGACGGAAGCGCGCTTCCGTTCGCGCAGGGCCTGCTCGCGGCCGGAATCCGGCAGCAGGATCGTTCGCCGCGGGAGGCGCGGCTCCGTGAGGTGGTCTGGGTACAGGACGGCGACCGGCACGTCCTCGCCATTCCCACGGAACAGTTGACGGTGATCGCCGCCGTGGACTTCAACCGGCCGTTCGCCGGGGCGCAAACCTTCTGCTATGCGCTGGAGGGGCCGCAGCGGGCACCGGAGGCACTGAAGCTGGTCGGCGCGGCGTCCGGCAAGGTGGCCGCGCTCCTGCCGCCCCTCCGCCAGCCGGCGCTGGAAGGCGGAACGCCGCTGGACGTTTTCCTGGAGGAGCTGGCGCCCGCGCGCACCTTCTGCTTCGAGGACTGGATCGGACCCCTGCAGGCCGCCGGCCTCGGCACCGGCGGCTCGCTGGACAATACCCTGGTGCTGTATGATGACCGGACCAGCACCCCGATGCGCTTCCCGGACGAGCTGGCCCGGCACAAGACGCTGGACCTGTTGGGGGACCTGGCGCTGGTGGGCTGCCGGCTCCGCGCCTGTGTGGTGGCTATCCGCGCGGGACACTCCCTGCACGTGGCCGCCGCTCGCAAGATACGGAGACTGATCGATGACGCTGGACATCCAGCAGATTAGCGAGCTGCTCCCGCACCGCTACCCGTTTCTCCTGGTAGACCGGGTGCTGGAGATGGTTCCCGGCGAGCGGTGCGTCGCGGTGAAGAACGTGACGGTGAACGAGCCGTTCTTCGTGGGGCATTTTCCCGGCCTGCCGACCATGCCGGGCGTGCTGATCCTGGAGTCCATGGCCCAGGCCGGCGCGCTGATCCTCTTCACGCTGCCGGAACAGCAGGGGAAGATCCTCTATCTCGCGGGGGCCGAGCGGGTCCGCTTCAAGCGCCCGGTTTTCCCCGGTGATCAGCTCGTCCACGAGATCAAGCTCCTCTGGCACCGCCGCGGGTTCGGCCGCATCGACTGCAAGGCAACCGTCAACGGGGAAGTGGTTGCCGAAGCCGAGCTCGCTTACTCCCTCTCTGCCCGCGATCGCTAGCACGGACGGATTCGTCCGGCTGGCGCCCTCGCGGTTCTCCTCTCCGTGGCGCTGTCGTTCGGCAGCCCCGGCAGCAAAGGACGCAGCAATGAGTATCCATCCGACCGCCGTGGTCGATACCACGGCGGAATTGGCGGTCGACGTCACTGTCGGCCCCTACTGTGTGATCGGCAAGCACGTGAAGATCGGCCGGGGCACGCGCCTCGAGTCGCACGTGGTGATCGACACGAACACGAGCATCGGCGAGGAGTGCCAGATCCGACAGGGTTCGGTCCTCGGAGGGCCGCCGCAGGACCACAAGTACGCAGGAGAGCCGACCTACCTCCAGATCGGCGATCGCAACGTGATCCGGGAGCTGGTCACCATTCACCGCGCCACCGGTGAGGGAGAAGTGACCCGGATCGGCGACGACAACATGATCATGGCTTACTGCCACATCGGGCACAACTGCTGGATGGGCAACGGAGTGATCATGGCCAACAACGTCGGGATCAGCGGGCACAGCCTCATCGAAGACCGCGTGGTTTTCGGTGGCATGGTAGGGGTTCACCAGTTCGTTCGGATCGGGAAGTTCGCGATGGTGGGCGGCCTATCCAAGGTCGTGTCGGACGTGCCGCCGTTCATGATGGCGGACGGGCGGCCCACGGAGCTGATCGGGTTGAACGTGCTCGGCCTCCGCCGCGCCGGCATCCCGCCGAAGGTGCGCACGGGCCTCAAGCAGGCGTTTCGCCTCCTGTACCGGAGCGGGATGAACCTGACGCAGGGTATCGAAGCGGCGTACAACGAGGTAGAGCCGAGCGACGAGCGGGATTACCTGCTCGAGTTCCTCACCAATATTCGCCGGGGATTCGGCGGTCGCCAGAACGATCCGAAGCGCTAGCCGCCATCGGAGCCCGAACGCGGCCACCCGGCACGGAGTGATCGGTCACGTGTCTCACACGGAAGTGGAAAAGGGATTAGCTGCTCCCACAGCCGAAGCCGCCGCGGCGGAGGACGCTTCCGTACAGATCCCGCGCAAGCCGGACGGCAGCCCGGCGGCCTTCGACACCATCGTCCAGCCGCCGCCGCTCGTTGCCTTCCTGTTCCGGCGACGGACGCTGATCGTCTTGCTCGGCATCGTGGCGATCATCCCGTTTGCCCGGCCGCGGCCGGAGCTGCTGGCCGCCGGGATCGTGCTGGCGGTCCTTGCGGAGGCCTGGCGCATCTGGGCCGCGGGGACCATCCACAAGACCGAAGAGCTGACCACGGGCGGGCCGTATGCCTTCGTCCGTCACCCGCTGTACGTGGGCAGCTTCCTCCACGCCGTGGCGTACTGCTTCATGTCCGGCCGCTGGCAGAGCTTCTTCTTCGCGCTGCCGCTCTTCTTCCTGGTCTACGGCGCGGCGGTCTCCACGGAGGAGGCGATGCTTCGCAAGCTGTTTGGACCCGCCTATGACGAGTACAGCCGCCGCGTGCCCCGGTTCGTCCCGCGCACGTTGTTCGCGGCGCGCGGGAAGGGTCAGTTCTCCTGGGCGCAAGTGCTGGCCAATAAAGAGTACGTGAATCTCATCTGGCTGCTGCTCCTCTCCGGGCTGTTCATCCTGCAACTGAAGCTCCACGGATGAGAGGCATCCACTACCTCCTCCTCTTCGTACCCATCAGCGCCGGGCTGCAGTTCTTTGCCCCGCACACGCCCCCGTACGAGGTCGCGATCTTCATCACGGCCTGTCTCGGCATCGTTCCCCTGGCGGGAATGATGGGAGAGGCGACGGACGAGATCTCCAAGCACACCGGGCCGAGCATCGGCGGCCTGCTCAACGCCACGTTCGGCAACGCCGCCGAACTGATCATCGCGATCTTCGCGCTGAAGGCGGGCCTGCTGGATGTGGTGCAGGCATCCATCACCGGCTCCATCGTTGGAAACATCCTGCTGGTGCTGGGTCTGGCCATCGTGACCGGCGGCTGGAACCGGACCCACCAGACGTTCAACCGGACGCTCGCGAGCTCCCAATCCAGCATGCTGCTGCTTGCTACGGCGGGGCTGTTCGTCCCCGCGCTGTTCGTGCAGGCACAGCCTGGAATGCAGCACGTGCACGGCGAGTCGTTCGACCCGCGCGTCTGGCGGATCAGCCTGGCCGTGGCCGGCGTGCTGATGGCGGTGTACCTGTTCGGCCTGCTCTTCAGCCTGAAGACCCACCGCGCGGTTTTTGCCACCCACGAAGAGAACGAACAGGCGGAGTGGCCGCTGGGGCGGGCGATCGGCGTCCTCGCCGGCGCCACCGCGTTCGTGGCGTGGATGAGTGAGCTCCTGGTGAGCAGCGTGGAGCCGATGACCCACGCGCTCCACCTCTCGCCGCTGTTCGTCGGCGTGATCATCGTGCCGATCGTCGGCAACGCGGCGGAGCATGCCACCGCAGTGACCATGGCCGCCCGCAACAAGATGGACATCGCCATCAGTATCGCGATCGGCTCGGGGACGCAGGTGGCGCTGCTGGTCGCGCCGCTGCTGGTTTTTGCAAGCGTCCTGTTCGGGCATCAGCTCTCGCTGATCTTCGGCCGGCCCGAGCTGGTGGCCGTGGCGTTCGCCGTCATGATCGTGGCCTTCGTGGCCCACGACGGCGAGACGAACTGGCTGGAGGGGATCCAGCTCCTGGCGGTTTACGTGGTCATAGCGCTGTCGTTCTACCTGGTGCTGCCGCAGGGTGGCGCGCCCACTCCGGCAGCGCATCGCTGATTCGCAACCGTGCCGGCGTCCGGAACGCCAAGAATAGAA
>CAYQDT010000059.1:7915-10210 GCA_964416225.1 uncultured bacterium | reverse complement strand
CTCGCCATGCGCGGCCCCGGGCAGATCCGATACCTGGCCCGCATCGCGCGCCCGGACGTGGGCGTCATCACCCGCATCGGTCTTTCTCATCTGGAGCTCCTGGGCTCCCAGGATGCCATTGCCGATGCCAAGGCGGAGCTGCTGGACTTCCTGCCGCGCGGCGGGACGGCGATCCTGAACGGGGACGACGCCTACCTTCCGTTCCTGAAGAGCCGCGTGCCCACGGGCGTGGATATCGTGACGTACGGGCTGGACCGGGAGGACCGGGACAGCATCAGCGGGATGTACCTGGGCCCGGAGATCCAGGACGGGCCGTCCGGCCGGCTGGTCGCCGGCACGCGCTGCACCCTCCGCGCCGCCAAGGGGCGCATCGTCCAGCGCGCGTTCGTGCCGCTCCTCGGCCGCCACAACCTCCGCAACGCCCTCGCGGCGGCCGCGGTGGGGAACGCGCTGGGGGTCGGCTGGCCCCGCATCCGCCGTGGGCTGGCGGAGGCCCAGGTATCCAGCATGCGGACCAACCTGATCCGTCTCCGGGACGGCAGCCTCCTCCTGGACGATGCCTACAACGCGAGCACGCCGGAAGCCATGCTGGCGGCGCTGGACGTGATTCGGGAGCTGTCCGGGCTGCGCAAGACGGTGGTGCTCGGCTCCATGCTGGAGCTCGGGCCGGCCACCGAGGAGGCGCACCGGGAGGTGGGCCGCGCCGTGGCGGAAGTCTATCCGAGCACCCTGATTACGGTTGGGGCAAGCGCGGCGCTGATCACGGAAAGCGCCATCGAGGCCGGCTTCCCCGCCGAAAACGCGTTCACCGCCCGGGATAATGCGGAGGCCCTCTCAAAACTGGCCTCGCGGCGGCGCCCGGGCGATATCATCCTGGTGAAGGGAAGTCGCGGCATGGCCATGGAAGCAATCGTGGAGGAGTTGACCCGCGGCGGGGAGGGTTGATGCTGTCCAGCCTGTTCGGACCGGTCCTGATCGGCCTCCTGGTCGCGATCCTCTCCGGATGGCTGCTCATTCCCCTCCTCCGAGCGCTCAAGGCGCGCCAGACCGTCTCGACGGATGCCCCGAAGAGCCACCAGGCAAAGACGGGCACCCCAACCATGGTGGGCGTGATCATAGTGTGCGGCGGGCTGCTGGCGCCGCTCCTCTATCCGCACCCGGGAGGCCTGACGGGCCGGCTCCTGGCCGCGATCCTCTGCACGCTCTGCTTCGGCCTGGTCGGCTTCCTGGACGACCTCCTCATCGTGCTGCGCGGCCGCAACCTGGGCCTGCGCGCGCGGGAGAAGCTGCTCGGCCAGTTCGTCGTCGCCCTCCTCTTCGTCTGGTGGGCGGACTTCAATCCGGGCCACGGAGCCTGGTCGTATGCCGTGCCCGCCGCGGCGCCCGCCGTTCGCTGGGCGCTCGCCCTCTATCACGTGCTCCTGCTGGTCGGGATGTCCAACGCCGTGAACCTGACGGACGGACTGGACGGCCTCGCCGCGGGCGTCAGCCTGCCGGTCTGGCTCTGCCTGGCGGTGCTGGCCGCCATGGGCGGCGCGGCCGCCAGCCTCAGCGACCCCGGAGTGCTGGCGTTTTGCGCCGCGTTTGCCGGGGCCACGCTCGGCTACCTCTGGTTCAACGCCCACCCGGCCCAGGTCTTCATGGGAGACACCGGCTCCCTGGCGATCGGCGGCGGCCTGGCGGCGGCGGCCATCCTCCTCCGCCAGGACTGGATCATCCTCATCGCCGCGCTCGTCCACCTGGCGGAAGCCGGATCGGTGACGGCCCAGGTGATCTCCTTCAAGACCACGGGCAAGCGGATTTTCAAGATGTCCCCGCTGCACCACCATTTCGAGCTGTGCGGGCTGCCGGAGACGCGCATCGTGGCGCGGTTCGCGATCGCCAGCACCGCGTGTGCCCTGCTGGCCCTCCTCGTGGCCACGCAGGCCGGCTGACCCGAGGCCCGGAGCCGCCCGGGGACCCGCCCGCGGGTGCGGCCGGGCCCTACTCCACGCCCTGCACGCGCTTCCACTTGGCGCGGCGCTTGAGGTGGGCCGCCAGAGCCGCGACCTGGTCCGGCGTGCGGAAATTCGCCGGGTCCACGGGCAGCGGAACGACCGTCAGGCCCGTCAGCGGGAACTGCCGGTTGACCCCGCTCCGGTCCACGCCCGGAAAGCCGCCCAGCTCCTGGTGCTCATCCGTGAAAAAGGAACGGACCCGCTGCAGGAACGCCGCGGAGAGACCGGCGCATACCGGCGCGACGTCCTGTCGCGGCGTCAGCACGGCGAAGTCATCCCCGCCGACATGACCCACCAC